>NZ_JBNCAB010000055.1:0-46368 GCF_049805555.1 Burkholderia sp. DN3021
CCGGTCGCTCACTCAAAGCTGACAGGAATATGAATCACTTCATAAACCTGACTTACTTTAGTGTGAGACTCTTGATACTTTCGCTATCTGATCCGAGGATCAGCTCGCTTCCATCAAGCGCCCACACTTATCGGCTGTTAATTTTTAAAGAACGTCGCGTTTCAAACGTCTCGTTTGTTTCGCGTCTCAATCAAGAGAGGCCGAATTATGGTTTTCCCCGACTTCGCCGTCAAGTACTTTTTGAAAAATTCTTGAAACATTTTTTTGGCAGGAGGTGGAGCCGGGGATCAACAGGGTTGCAGCCGGTGGCATAGAGGCGGCAACGCGGGTACGCCGGTAGCCCATGAACCGCCCCGCCGCAGCGAACGCAACCTTCCGTCGCTCACCGGCCTACCATCGCCCTCACCACGCCATCCCTCCGAATCAACCCGTGATACAGCGCCGCCGCAAAGTGCGCGAGGAACGTCGCGAAGAACAGGTAAGCCAGTACCCGATGCGCGACCCTGAGCCATGCAAACGTCACGGGATCAGCCGACACCAGAGCCGGCAACTGCACGCCATCGCCCAGCATCACCGGATACCCGCCCGCCGACAGCATCGCCCACCCGATCAACGGCATCGCAACCATCAGCGCATACAGCACGAGATGCGACCCATGCGCGGCAACCTTCTGCCACCACGGCAAGTCTTCAGGCAACGCCGGCGGCTTCGACAAAAACCGCACCACGATCCGCACGCAAACAAGCACCAGCACGGCGATACCCAGCGGCTTGTGCAGAGCCACCAAAACCGCATGCCGCTCGGAGACGGACGAAACCATCCCCACGCCGATAAACAGCATCGCGACGATCATCGCGGCCATCACCCAATGCAGCACCCTCGCCGGCAGACTAAACGTCGTAGAAGTCTTCATCACCGCCCCTCCGAACTCAACTTGGCCACCCCTGCCACGCCAGCCTCTTCACTGGTCCGCCGCAGATACGAATCCGCATAAGCCGCCGACCGCGCCGCCAGCAACGGATCCCCCGACACCTGAATCCCCTGCGGCAGCACCGTCGGGTCGTAATTCACGTCGCGGCACGGCCCGCTGTCCTGCGCCTCCACGCGATCGAGCACGAGCGTCCCCGCATCGATCGTCGTCCGCTGCGCGGGCCAGACCTTCGTCGCGTCGTCCACCGGATCGCCAGGCTCCGCCAAGGTGACCAGCAGCTTCCACTTCTGCGCACCGGCCGCGATGCGCCGCGTCACGTCCTGCTGCAACACGTTCGGATCCGCGGCCGTCGCGACGTCCCCGGCGCCGGCCGTCTGCTCCGGCACGACGCGCCACCTCACCGCCTGCCGCTTGCCGGCTGCATCGACGAAGTAGAACGCATTCAACCCGTAGTAACTCTCGGTGACGTAGCTCGCGCTCGGTTTCGCACCCTTCACCCATTGCAGGAACGCGGCCGTCTCCGGATGTGCGCCGAAAAACGCCTTCGCCTTCGCCGGATCAGGCTTGCCCGTCTTCGGATCGGGCCCGGTCGCCACCGTCAGCTGATAAAACGCCTGCGGCGTCGCCACCGGAAACACGGGCATCGCGTTCATCCCGGTCCGCCATTGCTCGCCGTCGGGCGCGGTGAGCTTCAGCGCGAGGCTGCGGATCGGCACGCTGCTGTCGGGCGCATATGGATTCCCGCCCGGCAGCGCGAACCGCCCGACCACCGGCGTGCGCACCGCCTTGAAGAACGGCGCGACCGAATACGCGCTCGCGGCCCCGTTGCCTTCGAAGTAACCGGTCACGCACACGCCCTTCGCGTGATTGCGCCGGTAGCCCGGATGGACGCCGCTGTTGGTCTGCAGCGCGTCGACGAGCCGCTGCGGGGTTAGACGCGCCGGCGCGAGCCACCCGCCGACATACCCGAACGCGACGGCCACGCCGGCCACCGCGCCGCCGATCACGGCCCAGCGCCACCACCCGCGCCCGGGCTCGCGCTGCGGCGAAGAAGAGGAAGATTGCTTCATGGATACACTCCCGATCGTCAGATCATTGTCGAACCCGCGTAGGACGCCACCCGCGCCACTTTATTCCACGAAAAATTTTTTCCTATGCTTGATGGAATAATCGGCGCCGACCGGCGTCCTACGCGGCATCTCGACCCTTTCGGCAACCGGCCCGGCCATGCCCTCCACCGCCCTCGACGACGAAGCGTTGCGCGAACTCCTCCCCAGGCTGCGACGCTTCGCGCTCTGGCTGGCGCGCGACGTCCACGCGGCCGACGATCTCGTCCAGTCGACGCTCGAGCGCGCGCTGTCGCGCTGGACGAGCCGCCGCGACGACGCGTCGCTGCGCAGTTGGCTCTTCACGATCCTTTACCGGCAGTTTCTCGACGGCAAACGCAGCGCGAAGCGCTACGCGTGGCTGCTCGGCCGCATCCGCGACGATGACGAAGCGCACTGGCCGTCCGCCGAACGCGAATTCGCGGCGCGCGCGACGCTCGAAGCGTTCGGCCGACTCTCCGACGAGCAGCGCAGCCTGCTGCTGCTCGTCGCGGTCGAGGGCTTCACCTATCAGGAAGTCGCCGACCTGCTCGACGCGCCGATCGGCACCGTGATGTCGCGGCTCTCCCGCGCGCGCCAGGCGCTGCGCCAGCTCAGCGACGGCGAGCTTCCCGCTCCTTCTTTGCGCTTGATGAAGAAATGAACACGCCTCCGAACGAACACGACCTTCAGGCCTATGTCGACGGCCAGCTCGACGACGACGCGCGCGCTGCGGTCGAGCGTTATCTCGCGCTGCATCCGGAGCGCGCGGAACAGGTGAAGCGATGGCAGCAGGATGCGCAGCGGTTGAGGGCGGCGCTGGAGAGCGTGCGGATGCCGGCGGACAACCCGGCGCTCGATCCGGCGGCGATTCGTGGACGGCGGGTGGAGCGCACGCGGATGCGGTTCGCGATGGCGGCTTCGTTCGTGTTCTGCGTCGGACTGGGGACGTTTGGCGGGTGGCAGGCGCGCGGGTGGAATGCGGCGCCGGCTGTCGCGCCGATGAGCGATGCGGTCGAGGCTTACCGGATGATGGTGGTCGATCAGACGGCGAAGGTGGATTACCGGCCGACAGGTGCGGGAGATTTGCAGGGGTGGCTCACCCAGCGCGTGGGCGCGTCGGCGAAGCTGCCGGATTTGAGCGCGGCGGGGTTCAGGCCGGTCGGCGGACGGTTGTTCACGACGGACAGCGGTGCCACGGCTGCGATGGTGCTCTATGAGGACGGTGCCGGGCGAACGCTGAGCTTCTATCTCCGGCCGGCGGAATCCGTACATCGGCTGCTGCCGGCCGGGCAACGCGTGGATGGCGCGCTGCTGGCACGGTATGGGTCGGTGAACGGGCTCAACTATGCAGTGGTCGGGCCGGCCGGGAGTCTTGGGGAAAAGGCGGTCGCGCAGGCGCTCGATCAGCAGACTTGAGCGGTACAATGCGCGCCGCGGTGGGGGGTTCTTGGTTGCCGCCAGGGCCTCTAATCACGGGGTTTAGCCGGCTTGAGCGTGCTCACGCTCACCGCTCGAATGCACAGCGTTTCGAGTGACTTTGCTGGGCGGGTTGTCCACATCGAAACGACGTTCGGTGCCCTCACCTTTGAAATCACAGGGTTTTGAGTCGTCGCGAAACAGGATATCCACATCGGTCAGGACCATGCCGCATGCGGTCATCGGTCGACTCGCTCACCGTTCGCCAGCACAGTGTTTCGGGTTGTTTTGGGTCGCGATATCCACAACCCGTTCGGGAAATCGATTCTCTACTCCGGGTTCGATTACCCTCACCCGCGAATGCACAGGATTTCGAGTTCTTTGACGCCTCGATATCCACAAGACGTTCAACCCCGGGGCGTTGCGCGAGAGCCATCCACATCATCTGGTCAAATCCGACAGAGTCCTGCCAGGCAAGGCCCCTAGCTGATGCGGCATGTCAAAGGCAAGACGCTCACCCATTCGACGCACAGAGATTCGACTGATTTGGCGTGCAGGTTGTCCACATGCGACCTGTCGACAGCGGCAAGACACGCGACGGATTTTCCGCACGCGATCACGTCGTGGACAACATGCGATTGACAGCCTTCGGTCCAGTCACGCGTGCGCGTAGTCGGATTCGCCTGGATTCGCGCCCAGCTTGCGACCCCAATGCACGCTCACCCCAAAAATGCACAGCGTTGCGAATCCTTTTGCGCGTCTGTTATCCACACACGCAGGCTAAGCACCTTCTCCGCCACCTAAGTCACTTGGTCCGGTAAATCCCAAGAACCTCACCGTTTTCCGGCGAGACAACGTACTTGATCGACGTCCCGAGGGGACTCGCGTTGCCGAGCCCGCGCATGCCGGGAGGCATCTTCGCGACGAACGTTACGCTGATGACGTAGTCCTCGGGCTTCGGTTCTACCCTGGCCGCATTTTCATCCGTGATCCAGATCTCGAAATCGCGCGGATCCTGCCCGGTCTTCGCAAATTCCTCATAGGCGGACTTCAGGCCGAGAAGCGTCGCCGTATTGAGTCGGACGGAACACCGATCGACCGCACCGAAATTCAGCTTGCTCACGTCGTCCTCCCGATATCATCGGTCCAGACCTGCGTTACGGTTTCAGCACTCGTCTGGAGCGTCTGCGGCGGCTCGAGGAAATACTGCGATTCGTCGGGGATGACGCCGTCCGCATATCGCTTGTCTTCCCATATCAGTCGCCAGTGCGTCTTGACGGCCGCTCGCGTCTCGTCATCCCTGAGGTTTGGCGCGCAGATGTCCCGGATGAAATAATTGAAGCAGCCATTGCCGCGCAAACTGCGCTTGCCGACCGGCACAATGCCCAGCAATTTCGACTGCTCGACGGAAACGGGTTCCCAGATGCCGTCGCAAGGCACTTTCTGGCCGGACTTGATCACCGGGCCGACGGCTTCCGGAACCTCCGGCAGGTGCTCCGGAAACACCGGATACGAAAGCGTGTAGAAGCTGTGCTTGTATGCATTTGGGGACAGCAGCAGCCCTACCGAGCGCAGTTGTGCGAGGCGGTTGTTCAAAGGTCCCGACTCGAGCGGCGCATACTCCACCTGGTACTCCGATGCGTGCAGCAGTTGGGCCAGCGCATCGACCTTCAGCGGGTACGGGGCGGCCTACGCACCGCGATCCCAGTAATCGGGATGAGGGAAGAAATACGCGTTCAAATGGTTATACCGATCGATCGCGTATTCCAGCGACTCTCCGAACTGCCAGACGAACCGATACCCGCGGGCCAACTCGGACAATCCTCTATCGTAAGCGGCGAGAATCTCGAAAATGGTCGGCAAATTGTCTGCCGGCACGGTCTCCGGACCGTCTTTGGGCCAGGTCTTCACCGCGTTCTCGAATTCATTCGCGAAGATCGCAAACGCATCGCGCTTGTGCTTCCAGAGCGAAAAACTGGTCACACGTTGAAGCAGCCAGAAGACCTTGCGGCGCGTCGCGTCATCGGTCATGTCGTACTGCTTAATCGTCATCGCTACCCCTCGCCATTCGCTGCTGATCGCGCTACCGATCGCAGCATCAAGCTTGACGGAACACCGATCAACCCTGCCCGCCCCCTTCCTCGCTACGCGCGCTTCACCAGGCGCCACGTCACCCAGTGCACCTTGAGTTCGCCCAGGTTGTCCCTGACCAGCATGTCCGGCATCGCCGCGCCGGCTTCGACGCGCAGCGTCTTGCCGCCGTATTCGTCCGTCTGCCATTCGCCGGAGACCGGGCAGCGATCGCCAGTGCGGACCTGCGCGACGGGGTCACGGTCCGGCGCCGGCGCTGACGGCGGCTCGAGGAAATACTGCGATTCGTCGGGGATGACGCCGTCCGCGTATCGCTTGTCTTCCCACAACAGTCGCCAGTGCGTCTTGACGAGTGCTCCCGTGTCATCATCCCTGAGGTTCGGCGCACGAATGTCGCGAATGAAATAATTGAAGCAGCCATTGCCGCGTAAACTGCGATTGCCGACCGGCATGACGCCCAGCAATTTCGATTGCTCGACGGTAACGGGTTCCCAGATGCCATCGCAAGGCACTTTCTCGCCGGACTTGATCACGGGGCCGACAGCTTCCGGAACCTCCGGCAGGACCTCCGGAAACACCGGATACGGAAGTGTGTAGAAGCTGTGCTTGTATGCATTCGGGGACAGCAACAGCCCTACCGAGCGCAGTTTTGCGAGGTCGGTATGTCCCGGCTCGAACGGCGCATACTCCATCTGGTATTCCGATGCGTGCAGCAGTTGGGCCAGCGCATCGACCTTCGGTGGGTAGGGGGCAGCCTGCGCACCGCGATCCCAGTAATCGGGATGAGGGAAGAAATACGCGTTCAGATGCTGATACCGGTCGACCGCGTATTGCAGCGGCTCACCGCGCTGCCAGACGAACCGGTAACCGCGGGCCAGCTCGGACAACCCTCGATCGTATTGCGCAAGTATCTGGAAGATGATCGGCAAATTGTCTGCCGGCATGGTCTCCGGACCATCTTCAGGCCAGGTCTTCACTGCGTTCTCGTATTCGTTCGCGAAGATCGCAAACGCATCGCGCTTGTGCTTCCAGAGCGAAAAACTGGTCAAGCGTTGCAGCAGCCAGAAAATCCTGCGCCGCGTCGTGTCATCCGTCATGTCGTACTGCTTGATCGTATCCGTCATCTCTGACCTTCGTTGTTCGCTGCCGATCGAGTCGATGCGGTCACTTTGCTGTTGGCCGCCTTGGTTTGGATTTCGTCACTCGCCAGCCGGCGCGTCTTCGTCGAATAGTGGATGTCGTCCTCGTACTTGCTGTAGCCGTAGACCTTCTCGACATTCTCCCAATTCGTCTTGTGGAACTCGATCTTGACGCCGTCGAACTCCCGCTCGACGTGCAGGTTTGCGTGCCCGGTGAAATTCTTGAACTTTTCCTTGATCTTGTTTCCTTCTTCGGTCACGTATTCCGACAGTTTTCCGAAATCGACGACCAACTGATCTGCTCCGCCCTCGAGATACTGCACAGGCACCGCGGTGCCGTACTGCTCGGCGATCTTCCCGGCCCACGCATTCGCGGTCGGCATGCGCTCGCCGAAATCGTGCGGCAGTTGCATCACAACGATGAACCCGTTGCCATTCCAAGTATCCAGCACGGCGGACAACCTGCGCCACTCCTCAGCGGTCTTTGGCGGCTCGCCGACGCCCCAGAACGCGGGATTCCTGCCACCCGCCGTGCTGCCTTTCTCGTAGCTAGCCAATTCGGACGGGTTGCCGAACACGCGATATACCTTCTTGCCCGCGAGTTCCTTCGCAGTCAGCGCCTTGATCGGACCGCTGAACGACGCGATGTCGAGAAACACATCCGTTTCTTCGAACATCGGCATCGGGCCTTTCCTCCTGAGGATGTCCGGCCACCCCTCGGCAATTTTCGCGCCGTATTTCGCCCTGAGCCACGCTTCGACCTTACCTTCGTCAGCCAGGCATTCCGCCGACGGAAAGCGGCCCCGACGAATATCGCGGGCTAGCCTGCGCTCCTGCAGATACGCCTCTGCCTCACGCTGGAGCTTCGGTACACCGCCTGTCGCGATTTCATGCACCTCGCCCCGATAGACCATGTTCTGCAACACCTTGAGCTTCGCGTTCAACTCCTTGATCGCCTCCGGCACGATCTTGTCGGCCATGTCCTGAATCGCGTGGAAACCGCTACTGACGCGCTCGAGTGCTGCCCGCCATTTGTCCGGCAGCATTCGACCGACGCGCGCGTCGAGTGAGCGCTGAATGGCCACGCGAACCGTCGCGCAAAAGTCCTTCAGCCGGGAAATCGCCTGCGCCTGGTACTTGGCCAGGTCCAGCGCCTTCAACCACTTCGGCGCGTCGCCGTGCCCCATCCGGTTCAGGAATTGCACGACCGCGTTGAGCAGTTCGGCATCTTTCGCGACATCCCCGGTGACCTTCAGCAGCAAACGCCCGACCCCCTTGATGACACCGCCCACCACCGGGATCAGCGCGAAGATGAGTACGACCAGCAGCACGCGCTGCATCGTATCGTTCCGCTTGACCGGATCCTGGCTCATGCCGATGCTGACGGCCAGCAGGTCTCGAACGGCGGTCGCGTCACCCACGAGCGGAATCATGCCGATCACGGCATCGACGATGATCTGGCTGATGGTCTGTTTTTCGTTGAATGCGCCTTCCAGCGTTCCCCAGCACCATTGCCCGACTTCCAGCGAAGTTGCCCTGAAATCCTCGATCGTCCAGCTTGCGCTCACGCTCACGCTCCCCCGTGCTTGTTGATGATTGAATCGATGTCGGCATCGGAGAGGCGCTCTCCCTTGTAGTCGGGATTGGCGGTCGTGTCCTTGCGCGCATACGGCCGCGCGTCCGGCCCGAGTTCGACCTTGATCGCGCCGGCCGGCACGTTCTCCAGATGCATCCGTCCCTGCGAATCCAGCACGCCTTCGCGCGTGGCGCCATCGGACAGCGTCGCGACGTACTTCGCGCCCTGCACCGGCTCGTTGTCGTGATACTGGTATTGCAGCGCCGCCGCATGCGTGGAAGTCGGCAACGCCGGCAACGGATAGGCCATGCTCGTCGGCCCCGCGAACGTATGCGACGCGCCTTTGATATCGACCTTTCCGGGCGCATGAACCTCGACGTTGCCATCCTTGATCCGGATGTACGCGCCGCCGCTCGTCAGCAAGATTCCCTGATCGGCTGCGATCTCGATCCGGTCAGTCGCCGACACGATCTTCACCGCCTTCTGCGCGGTCACTTCGACGTTGTCCGACTGCGCCTGGATCTCCACCTTGCCCTTGCCCGCGAACAGCTTCATCCCTGCGTTCTGTACGAACAGGCTCAGCTTCTGCCCGATGCTGCCGATCAGCGACTTGCCCGCCGCAACATGCACGCTTTGCCCGCTCGCGACGTTCACGTGATCGTTCGCAACCACATGCACCGACTGCTGCGTCGACATCCCGATACCCGACGGGCTGCCGAACAGCATCACCGGTTCCTTGAACGCGTTCGCATTGCCCGTGCCGCCGCCTGCCGTACGTCCGCCGGCGGCGCTGCCCGAGGCGCTGTCCTGCGTCGCATCCGTGAACGCGCGCATCGTGTCCTGTGCGTCCTTCAGGCTTTCCGCCTGATGCTGCTCGCTCACGCCCGACATCGCTTCAACAAGGCTCTCGCCCGTCACAAGCTGCTGCTGCGCCTCCTTCACGTCGAGCGGCTGGCTGTTCGCCGCCTTCGGATGCGTGGTCACGTACAAGCCCTGGCTCGCCCGCACCGCGCCGTACGCATCCGAGCGCAGGTCGAAGCCGCTGCCGAGATACGAGCCGCGCGAATTGCCGCTCTGGTCGATGATGTAGCCGAGATGCAGCAGGCTGTTCGCGCTGCTGCTCATCAGCTGCACGCGGTTCTGCCCGGTCGCGTCGTCCATCACGAGCTGGTTGTAGCCGCCGCCCGAATACTCTTTCGACCGATATCCGGACAGGATCCCGTCGGTATGCCACTGCGGCTGGTTCGCGCCGTTGTATACGCGCCCGACTGCAAGCGGCCGGTCGCAGTCGCCACCGACGTAGTCGATCAGCACTTCCTCGCCGATGCGCGGCACGTGCACGCCGCCGTAGCCGCCCCCCGTATCCGACTGCACGACGCGCACCCAGCACGACGCGTTCTCGTTGCCCGGGTTCAGTCGGTCCCAGACGAACTGCACGCGAATCCGGTTCAACGCGTCCGTATAGACTTCCTCGCCCTGCGGCCCGACGACGATCGCCGTCTCGAGATGCATCTCCGGCTTGTGATGCTCGAACAGGCTGCGATACGGCACGCTCGCGCGTTGCGCTTCGACTTCGACGAGATAGAAGCCGACCGAACCATCGCCGTGCGATACCTGAAGGCTGGGCGTGTTTTCATATCGCGCGCGCACCTGATTCAGCGCGCGCCCCAGGCTATGCGGGAAATCCGAGTCGGTGCCCAGCACGGGCAGGTTGTTCTCGATCCACCACGCCACCTCGATCGCGGCGAATTCGCGCTGATCGGCGGGATCGCGATCGTGCTCGGGATGGTCGGCCAGCGTGAAGCGTCGGCCCGCATCGATACTGCGCACACCGCCCGCGCCATGAAAACGCTTTGCCTGCGACTCCCACTCCTCCATCCGCACCTTCGTCAGATGGTCGCCACGCGTCTGGTCAAGATACGTGTATGCACCGGTGTACTCGTAGACTTCGAGCTGGTCGGGCAACTCGCCCTGGCCGCCCATTGTCGGCAACGACGTGCCCTTCGGGTTCGCCGACTGCGACGGATTCTTATAGTCGAACGTGCGCGTCGTGAGCGTCACGCTCTGCAGCGTACGCGTGCCCGACCATTGCGTGAACGCGTCGGCCTCGCTGGCCGCGCCGCCGTGATAGGAGCGTACGGTCTCCGGCGACAGCGGCGCGAACGCCTGCAGGTTGTCGGTGATCACGAACGTGTGCGACTTGCCGTCGTCGGCCTGCTGCCACGTGCCGTAAAGCCCCTCGTCCTCCATCAACCGGTGCACGAAGTTCCAGTCCGTTTCGCTCTGTCGCGTGTACGACCGGTTCGCCAAGGGTTGCGACACAGCAAACCGGAACCGTCCGCGCGCTTCCGGATGCATGCCCAGCACATCGGAAAGAATGTCCTCTGCGCTCTTGTCGATCCAGATCTTCTCGTCGCGGCGAAACCGGAGCACGTACATCCACGTATGAAGCTCGAGTTGATAGGTCGTCAGACCGCCATTCGCGCCAAGCCGACGCGCGGTGTAGATGTAGCCGCTGATGGGCCGATATGCATCGTTCGCCTGTTGAATCCACAGCGTCGCCGGTTGGGCAATCAGCTTCTTGAGCTCAAGACCGTCATTGCCCGCTATAACGTCGAGCGTGAACGCATAGTCTCGTCCGATCCGCGATCGGCCAACCGCTCGCTGTACGGCGAGTGCGTTGGCTCCCAACGGAGTATCCAACTTAAGCAAACGATCCTGCTGAAGCAAACCGCCGCGAAGCGCGGCGCCGACGTCCGGCATGTTCATGATGCAGCCCTTTTTTATTTCAGCACCCTCGGATGGTGTCTGTGACTCAGTCGCGCGAGATTTTACCGTTTAATCAGGGTACTAAGATTATTCGTCCGATCATGAGAAAGGACATGGCTGGAACACGCGCTGTGCGATCCGTCATGCGGATCAGTCGACCGTCGTCGTGTCGCTGCATTCACGCCAGCGTGTCATCGTCGCTCAAGCCACTGCGCTTCAACATATTGCGCAGGAAGGTTCGACAAACCAGTTCGCCCGCGCACTACAGCTTCTGGAATACCGCCTCGTCATCGAGCCTGAGCAGCGATCGGGTTGTCGAGCGAAGCCCAGCCGCACCAGCGCCTCTACGACGGCCGCCACATCCGTCACGACAACAGCGACATGGCCGGCAATATCCATCACAAGCGTCTCATTGACGGGTGTCTTCATCGATTGCCTCGCCGAGAGTGAGCCATCTGACGATCTTCGCGATGTCTTCACCGGACAACTCGCCGACACGATCGACAAATACCCCGTAGTCGAGATCGAACTTCACGTTGAATTGCTCACCTTTGTAGCGGCAACACAGCACATCGGCTTCGGGTATCGACACGCGCTGCTCGAACACGATGTCGCCCGGGAATTGCCGCAACCGTTGTACGACGGCATCGATATCGAGCGCGTCGACCCTGGTCAACGAAGAATCGGTCATTGCCGTGAACCTGTCCGCCAGGTCGTTGCATCCTGAATGCTGGCGATTCTACAGACACGGCAGTCGCACATCCTTCGCACGCCCCACAGCCTGTTGCTTCGTTCTTCCGTTCACTGCTCGCGGTGCATATCCTGCGCGAAGCACAGTCGCCGGACTGTGCTTATCCAAAGGTGTTAACAGGGTTCGTATACATACGTAGTGATAGTTAACAAGCCCTGTGCCTCACAGTGGATAACCTCCGTAACGCACTGAATTATCAACACGAAGCGGGATGCATAACCATGGGTGCGTCACGTGAACAGCTCCGCGGAGCACAGAACAACTTTTCGTCGATTCACAGCCTCGACGACATATCCTCAATCGCTCCACTGTGAATCCAGAGGCTTGCCGGACGGTTATCCAGAGGGGAATGTGGATAACCTCGCGGCGCCGACGCGTTTCGCTGTGACGTGAGGCATCACGTACTCGCAGCAACCAACAAGACCGCCCACCCGCACACGCGCCCTCGATTCAAAAAATCTTCACGAAGGGGCTTGTGCTCCTCAAAAACCCTCTCTATAATTCGCGGCTTCTTAGGCTCGTAGCTCAGTTGGTTAGAGCACCACCTTGACATGGTGGGGGTCGTTGGTTCGAATCCAATCGAGCCTACCAACGAACAAAATGAAGGGGTCGGCAGCGCGAATTGCCTACAGGCAATCCGGCTCGCCAAACATACAAACGCCACGCGGCAACCTCGCGTGGCGTTTTTCTTTTTCCGGCCGAAACAACGCATGTTGCCCCGATGCGTTGCGCGATCCACGGCATCGCATCCTCATCGACATCCAGATCTACCGACCAGCAATACGCACCGAGTAGAATCGTGTGCGCATCGAAGCGCGCGCTCCGCAAGCTGCTCGATTTCCAGCGTACCCAAACCGCATCAAAACAACAACGCGCGATCCGCGCGACTGAGAGCAAACGACCATGTCCGAGGTCACGACCACCGCATCGTCCGCGAGCAACGACGAAATCGCCGCTTACGTCGGCAAGAAAGCCGCTTGGTTCAAGCGAAAGTGGGAGATCGCCGCATCGCGCAAGAACCGGCAGTCCTGGAACTGGGCAGCCTGTTTCCTGGGCCCGGTCTGGATGGCGTATCGATGCATGTACTGGCAGGCGGCCGCCGTGCTGGGCGTCACGCTCGGCATCACGCTGGTCGAGTTGCTGTACTTCCCGAAATACTTCGAATCGAGCACGCTCGACCCGGTCACCATCGGGATCGCAGTCGCGCTCGGCTGGTGCGGGAACGGCATCTACAAGACGCACGTCGAACGCAAGATCGAAAAGCTGCGTCCGAACGCGACGTCGAACCAATCGTTTCTCGCGCTGCTGGAGGCGCAAGGCGGCACGAACTGGCTGGCGGCGACCGGGTTCGCCATCGCGACGCCGCTGCTCGGTTTCCTGATGATCATGATCCGCAACGTCGTGGTCGCGACGTAGTAACCGCGACAGCCGACGATCGGCAAAGCAGGGCGGAGAAGCAGGAAGAGGCGAGCGAGAAGCGGGCGGAGCGCCATCGCATACGACACGCGATGCGCCCCCGCGCCACCCTCAATGCAAATGCTTCAACTTGTCAGGATTCCGCACGACATAGATCGCGACGATCTTCCCGTCCTCGATCTCGAGCGCCGTCGTCTGCAGCTCACCATCCGATTCCAGCGTAACGAAACCCGGCAGCCCGTTGATGAATCCGGCCCTCACGAGCTTCGACGCATGCGTGGCGAACAGTTCGGCCAGGTATTCGTGCACCTTCATCACGCGCTCGAAGCCGAACACCGGCTTGCCTGCGGCCGTACGCTTGCCGCCGCCGTCCGAATGCAGGCTCACGTCCTCGGCGAGCATCGCGCCGAGCGCGCGCATATCGCCGCTGCGCGATGCCGCGAAGAACGCCTCGGCCAATTCGATCCCGCGCTGCTTCTCGACATGAAACCGCGGCCGCGCCTCGCGCACGTGCGTGCGGGCCCGCGCGGCGAGCTGCCGGCATGCGGCCGGGTCGCGCTGGATCGTCGTGGCGACTTCGTCGAACTCGAGGCCGAATACGTCGTGCAGCAGGAACGCCGCGCGTTCGAGCGGCGAGAGCCGTTCGAGCGCGAGCATCAGCGGCAGCGTGACGTCTTCCTGTTCATCTTCCTCGACGACCGGCTCGGGCAGCCACGGGCCGATATAGGTTTCGCGCTGGTGCCGCGCGGACTTCAACTGGTCGAGGCACATGCGCATCACCATGCGGCGCAGGAACGCCTCGGGCACGCGCACTTCGGTGCGGTCGACGTCCATCCAGCGGATGAACGCCTCCTGCACCATGTCCTCGGCATCCGCGACGGAACCGAGCATCCGGTACGCGACGCGGACCAGCGTGCGGCGCAGCGGGTCGAAGCTCGCGGCCGCGTCGGCCGGTTCTTCGGTGCTGCCCGCGGCCGGATCGAGGTTCGTCATCAGGCCACCATCTTCGCGGCAGCGGCCTTCGCGTCGGCCGGCTCGATCCACAGCCCGAAGCCGACAGCGAGCCGGTTCCAGCCGTTGATCACGTTGATCATCAGCGTGAGTTTCACCTGTTCCTCCTGGCTGAAGTGGTCGTTCAGCGCCGCATAAGCCGCTTCGTGCGCGGCGTGGCCCTCGGACAGCCGCGTGAGCGCGTCGGTCCAGCCGAGCGCCGCGCATTCGCGGTCGGTGTAGCAGGGCGCTTCGCGCCACGCGGAGAGCAGGTAGATGCGCTGCTCGGTCTCGCCTTGCTCGCGCGCCTCGGCGGTGTGCATGTTAATGCAGTTCGCGCACGCGTTGATCTGTGAGGCGCGGATCTTGACCAGCTCGATCAGCGTCGGCTCGAGGCTCCCGGCGGCGGCGACCGACACGGTCATCCAGTTCTTCATCAGCGCGGGCGCGGCAGCAAACGGATTGAGTTTCGCAGTCATGGTTCCTTCTCCTTTCGTGTGGGTTCCGGTGATATGACGAGCGAACCCCCCGCGCATGTGACATCGATGCAAAAAATTTTTGGAAGGGCGCGGGAACGCGGGTCAGCAGAGTGCCGACGACCACGAACGACCGGACGACGTGACAGCGTTTGTCAGACGAGAACCCCACGCGTCGCCGAGCCATCACGATCGCCGCGCGGATGTCATGGGCCGTCAGTAGCCGCAACAGCCGGCATGTGCGTTGCACACCCCCGCAACGCCGCACTCCGGCGCGCATCGACGGTCTGTCACGCATGCGACACGCGCACGACTAACGCTTTCATTTATCTTTCGATCACGTTTCATCCGCATCCCGATTCGCAGCATTCACATTTCTGGACCATACTGTTCTGCACGGGCAGATGAAGTGAAGCCGCATCAGCGGCCCGGCGCGCGCGCCGGCTGCCCGACGACGCAGCAGCAGGTCGCACGTCAGCCGCGCGCATCACGCGCTAGGCTTTCCCTTTTCCGGCAACGCAACGCAGCGAATTGCGACGTGAACGGTAAACCGATGAGCCTCCTTGCATCACAGCTTCAGCGCCGTTTCCAGGACGTGCGCGCCCATAGCGTCGCGTTGACCGCGACACTGTCCGCCGAAGACCAGGCCGTGCAGTCGATGCCCGATGCGAGCCCGACGAAATGGCACCTCGCGCATACGACCTGGTTCTTCGAAACCGTCGTGCTGATGCGCCGCGTGCCCGGCTACGCGCCGTTCGACGACGCCTTCCAGTTCCTCTTCAATTCCTATTACGAAGCGCTCGGCCCGCGCCATCCGCGGCCGCAGCGCGGGCTGCTCACGCGGCCGTCGCTCGACGAGGTGCACGCGTACCGGCAGCACGTCGACGAAGCGATGCTGCGCGCGCTGGCCGGCGCCGATCCGGCGCTGCTCGATGCAATCGCGCCCGAGATCGAGCTCGGCCTGCATCACGAGCAGCAGCACCAGGAGCTGATCGTCACGGACATGCTGCATGCGTTCTCGTGCAACCCGCTGAAGCCGGCGTTCCGGCCGCGCAACGGGGCCGACGGCGACGCATTGGCTGCGGGCGATGCCGGCGCGCAGCACTGGCTGCACCAGCCGGGCGGGCTCGTCGAGATCGGCCACGACGGCGATGCGTTCTCGTTCGACAACGAACGGCCGCGCCATACGGCGCTCGTACGGCCGTACGAGATCGCGAACCGGCTCGTGACGAATGCGGAATTCGCGGCGTTCGTCGCCGACGGCGGCTATACACGTCCCGAATACTGGCTGTCCGACGGCTGGGCCACGGTGCAGCGGGAAGGGTGGCAAGGGCCCGCGTACTGGATGCCCGACGACGACGATGCGGCCGCCACGCGCGTGCGGCGCACGTTCGGCCTGCACGGCGTCGAACCGCTCGCGCCTGACGCACCGGTGTGTCACGTGAGCTTCTACGAAGCGGCCGCGTATGCGGAATGGGCCGGCGCGCGGCTGCCGACCGAGTTCGAATGGGAAGCCGCGTTCGCTGCTGAAGGCATCGTGCAGATGCTCGGGCACGTATGGCAATGGACGCGTTCGTCCTACGAGCCGTATCCGGGCTTTCGGCCGCTCGCGGGTGTCGCGGCCGAATACAACGGCAAGTTCATGGTCAGCCAGCAGGTCCTGCGCGGCAGCAGCATCGCGACGCCGCCCGGGCACGAACGGCCGACGTACCGCAATTTCTTTCCGCCGGCCGCGCGCTGGCAATTCACGGGGGTGCGACTTGCGCGAGACGTCTGACCTCACGGCCACGAGCGGTGGCCTGCAACCCGCCCGCGATTCGCGGCCGAGCGCGTTCGAGCGCGACCTGATCGACGGACTGTCGCGCACGCCGCGCAGCATTTCGCCGAAATACTTCTACGATGCGGCCGGCTCCGCGCTGTTCGACCGCATCTGCGAACTGCCCGAGTACTACCCGACACGCACCGAGCTCGGCATCCTGCGCGATCGCGCGGCGGAGATCGTGCGGCGCGTCGGCCCGCATGCGGACATCGTCGAATTCGGCGCGGGCTCGCTCGAGAAGATCCGCGTGCTGCTCGACGCGTTCGCGGGCAACTACGCGAACGCGCCGGCGCGCTACGTGCCGGTCGACATCTCGGCCGACTACCTGCACGGCGCAGCCGCGCGGCTGCGTTCGGCCTATCCGTGGCTCGACGTCGCGCCGATCGCGGCCGACTACACGAAGGCCGAGCAACTGGCCGAGCTGACCGAGACGCCGCGGCGGCGCATCGGTTTCTTTCCCGGCTCGACGATCGGCAACTTCTCGCCGGAAGAGGCCGACGCGTTCCTGCGCGATGCCGCGCGACTGCTGCGCGGCGGCGGCTTGCTGGTCGGCGCCGATCTCGTGAAGGACGAGCGCACGCTGCATCACGCGTACAACGACGCGCAGGGCGTGACCGCGCAGTTCAACCTGAACCTGCTCGTGCGCGCCAACGCCGAGCTCGGCGCGGACTTCGATCTCGACGCGTTCTCGCATTGCGCTTTCTACGACCGCGAGCGGCAGCGCATCGAGATGCATCTCGTCAGCGACCTCGCGCAGACGGTGCACGTGCGCGGCCATGCGTTCCGCTTCGAGGCCGGCGAGCGCATCCACACGGAGAATTCGCACAAGTTCACGATCGACGGCTTCCATGCGATCGCGCGCCGCGCAGGATTCGAGCCCGATACCGTGTGGACCGACGCCGACAACCTGTTCAGCGTGCACTGGCTGCGCAGCGTCGACGATATCCGCGCGTAACGCGCGCTCCGGCGAACCGCTCGCGCACGGTGCGGGCGGTTCGTACTCCGGGCACGCCGAGCACTCCGTCGCGCTCCGATCGCCCGGTTTCGTGCTGAAAATCCCCTTTTTACCGGCTCGATGCGCCGTTGCAACGGCATTTTGAATCCGGCCTCTCCCTTGTCCTGCAAGGCTTTGCGGATCGCCGTAAACGCCCGTTACCGGTCTCGCATACCCGTTTCACCTGTGTCGGCGCCCCGTGCCTAGACTCCGAACCGTATTCACATGAAGCACGACACGTGCAGGGAGTCGCGAGATGAGCAAGAAACTTATTCTCGGTGCAGTTCTCGGTGTAGCGGCGCTGGCAGCTTCGGGCGTCGCATCGGCCCACGTCGACCTGTCGGTCGGCATCGGCGTGCCGGGCGTCTACGCGGCGCCGGCGCCCGTCTACGTGGCTCCGCCTCCGCCGGTCATGTATGCACCGGTCGGCTACCGCGGCGACGGTTGGCGCGATGGCTGGCGTGAGCGCGAATGGCGCGAACACGAGTGGCGTCGCCGTGAATGGCGCGAGCACGAGTGGCGCGATCGCGGCGGCTGGCGCGGCGGCCGCTGGGATTAAGCGGTTCGAATAATCGATACAAGAGGAGTGTGAACACATGATGCCCATTCGACACATCAGGCTGTGCGCCACCGCCGCCATCGTTGCGCTCGCAACGATCGGCAGCGCGCACGCGGCGGGTTGCATGAAGGGCGCGGTGGTCGGCGGTGTTGCCGGCCACTACGCCGGGCACCACGCCGTCGCCGGTGCGGTCGGCGGCTGTATCGTCGGCCACCACATGGCGAAGAAGCACGCGCAAGAGCAGGCCGCGCAGCACAAGGCCGCCGTGCAGGGCATGCAGCCGGCGCAGTAAGCACAATCGTCACCGGGGCGGCGCTGCGGCGCCGCGCCCGCCTGCTTCGTTTCCCCGTTCACGCATGACAGGATGGCGGCGCCATCCGGATTGATCTGATGAATGCATGCCGCGCGCATCGTTACGATCATTTACAACGTGGTGTGGCGCGAATCGTGCGCGTTCCTAGAATGCAATCACACAAACGCGCTCCAGGGAGCACAAGATGAAAACTCAACGATATCTGTCCGTACTGACGGCCGCGCTGCTCGCGCTCGGCACGGTTTCCGCGTATGCGGCCGCCGGCGGCAACGGCGGTGGCAACGGTGGCAGCGGTCATGGCGCAGGCGGCTTGGGCGGCAACGCGGGCGGCATGTCCGGCGGCCACATGAGCGGCTCGGCGCTCAGCAACTCGAACGGCATTCATGCGGGCGACCGCGACAAGGGCCTGGCGCGCGCGGCCGACCGCTCCGATACGATCGCCGATCGCGCCGGCGTGCAGCCGGGCCAGGGTCACACGCACGGGCATACGCACGGCCATACCGCGCATGCGTCGACGTCCACGCATCATTCGCATCGCAACGCATTCGGCCGCACGCTGTAAGCACGGCGCGCAAATGCGATGGAAGGGCGCTTCGGCGCCCCTTTTTTCATGGCGGCAACGCCACGCCGCTGTCGCGCAAAAACATCGTGCCGACCCGATTTGCAACCAGCCGTAACCGCGCCGCAAACGCGCGAGAATACGAATCGCTTTCGCGCGGATAACGGACGGGAAATCGACGCCGGTAGCGGGCATCGCACGGGTGCCGGCGCACGGCCCGATCCACGAAAAAAACTGCGCCTCGCGAGTCGTTTGCGCGGCAGATCGATCTACTCGCTCTGCGCGACCCTCCGAGCCCGTTCCCGGAAAAACAAAACCCCACGCTCCGAAAAACGTGGGGTTCGTCAGCAGTCTGGGGCGGCTCGTCGCCGCCGTTCGTTTCAGCGCCCGGCGCCCGCCAGCGGCGCCGCGGGCTCGAACAACGCGTCCGCGTGCCTGACGCGCACGAAGCGCGCCGCGCCGTCGCCATCCACCAGCGCACGGAAATGCGCTTCGCCGCACGCGAGCTTCGCGCGCTCGTGCTCGCTCGGCACGTTGCCGTCCGCATTCGGCGTATCGACGACGAAGTACAGCCGCTCGCCGCCGTCCTGTTCCGCGAGCACGGCCCAGTCCGGGTGATAGCTGCCGAGCGGTGTCGGCACGCGGAACCACGCGGGCAGCTTCGCGTACAGCTTCACGCCGTCGTGCGCTTCGAGCGCATCGGCGAACGCGCGCTCCGCGTCCGTCTCGCACACGACCGATTCGTGGATCGACTTCCGCGCATCGGGCCGCAGGTTGCGCAGATAGCCGGTCAGCGCCTCGCTCTCGAACGATTCGAGCGCATGCACGTGGCGCTCGCCGAGCTTGCGGTACGCGATGCCCGCGACGAGCGCGAGCCGCTTGCAGCGGTTGATCGCCTCGGCCGCGACCGCGATGAACTGCTGCGGATTCACGCGGAAATCGTCGAGCCGGCCGCTGTCGGCCAGGATCGTCGCGAGCGAACGGCGCGTCAGTTGCGTGCGGTCCTGCAGTTCGGTGAGCAGGTCGGGCAGCGGCAACTCGCCTTCGTCGATCAGCACCGTGCCGGCGCCAGCCACCTCGATCGCCTCGATGCCGGCCTTGCCGATATCGATCTCGGCCTTGCGCCACTGCAGCCGTGCGCGCGCGATGTCCGGCGCGTCGTGCAACGCGGCCGCGCAGTCGCGCACGAGCTTCGCGTTGTCGAACTCGACGCGATACACGGTGCGATGGCGGATACGGTCCCACAGCGCGCGGAAATCCTCGCCGAACACCACGGCCTTGCCCGACGCATCGCGCCGCAGCGCGATCGCGCGGCGTTCGTCCGCATTGCGCACCGCGAAGCGGCCCGACAGCTTGCGCAGCGTCGCGACGATCGGCGCACGCAGCATCTCGAACGCATCGGGCAGCACGAGCGCACTCTGGCGCAGCGCATCCTTCAGCCGATCGAGCACCTTGCCCTGCGCGTCGACGTAGCCCTGTTCGTGCAGATGGGTCCACAGCACGCGCGACAGCTCGATGCCGAGCGCATGCGCGGGCCCGTCGCCTTCCTGCACGGGCAGCGCCGCGAACTGATGCTCCTCGACGATCCCGAAACGGATGCCCGTATCGGCCTCGATTTCCTTCTGCAGGTTCTCCGCGAACGACTCGTAGCGCTCGGTCGCGATCACGGTGAGCGTGTTCACGCCCGCGTCGCGCACGCGTTCGCCGTCCTGGTCGACGGCGAGGCGCAGCCCGCGGCCGAGCGTCTGGCGGCGCTCGCGTTCGGTCTGGATGTCGCGCAGCGTGCAGATCTGGAACACGTTCGGGTTGTCCCAGCCTTCCTTCAGCGCCGAGTGCGAGAAGATGAACTTCAGCGGCGTGTCGAACGACAGCAGCGCTTCCTTCTCGCGCATGATGAGGCCGTACGCGCGTTCCGCATTCTCGCGGGCCGCGGCGCTGCTCTCGCTCGTGTCGGTCCAGCCGCCCTTGCGGTCGATCGAGAAGTAGCCGTTGTGCGCGCGCCCGACTTCGAGCGCGACGTCGACGCCGTCGAACAGCGCACGATAGGCCGGCACGCGCGCCGCGCGCGCATATTCCTCTTCGAAGATCAGCGCGTAGTCGCCCTTCACGGGCATCCCGTTCTCGTCGTAGCGGCGATAGCGCTCGACCGAATCGACGAAGAACAGCGACAGCACCTTCACGCCGCGCTCCGCGAGGCGCAGCTCCTTGTCGAGATGCTCGCGGATCGTGCGGCGGATCATCTCGCGCTGCACGGCGAGCGTGTCGATGTCGCCGAACGCCTCGCCGAGCGACAGGAACGCCTCGCCTTCCGGATGGCGCAGCTCGACGTATTCGGCGCCCTTCAGCGCATGCACTTCACCGATCCGCAGCCCCGCGTACAGCGCGCGCTTGGTCAGGCGTTCGAGATCGTCGCCGTCGGTGGCCGACACGATCTGGCGCTTCACGCCGGCCGCCGTCGCGACGTCGAGCTCGACGCGCGCGCTGATCGCGCCGCGCCGGTTCGACACGCCGACGAGCCGCAGGTACGGTTTGTTGTGCGCATCCTCGACGATCGCCGACGCGATCTCGATCTGCTTGACGAGCTTGCGCTCGTACGCGTCGACCGCGTCGAGCCGGTACACCATGTGGTGACGGTCGACGTGCGTCGCCGAATAGCGCAGCGTGCAGAGCGGCGCCATTGCAGCCAGCGCTTCGCGGCCGCGGCCCTCGAGCCCGCCGTCGACGCTCTGCGGCTCGTCGACGATCACGATCGGCCGCGTCGCGCGGATCAGGTCGATCGGCTTCTCGCCGCCGGTCTTCTCGCTGTCCTTGTAGAGGTTGTTGATTTCCTTCTTGTTGATCGCGGCAACCGTCATCACCATGATCTGGATCGCCGCGCTCGCCGCGAAGTGGCGCACCTGGCCGAGCTTCGCCGAGTCGTACAGGAAGTAGTCGTACGGCACGCCCGCGTACAGCGCGCGGAAGTGATCCTCGGTGATCGCGAGCGTCTTGTGCACGCCTTCCTTGATCGCGATCGACGGCACGACGATCACGAACTTCGTGAAGCCGTAGCGGCGGTTCAGCTCGAAGATCGTGCGCAGGTACACGTAGGTCTTGCCGGTGCCGGTCTCCATCTCGACGGTGAAGTCGCGCGAGCCGGGCAGGCCGGACGGCGGCAGCCCGCCGCGCAACTGCACGTCGGCGAGATTGCGCGCGAGCGCGTCGTCGGTCAGCGACAGCCGGTTGCCGACGCCCTGTTCCGATACCGCGAAGCCGAGCGAGCCTTGAGCTGCGGCCGTAGTGCCGGGCGCGGCGTTCGCGAGCACGCTGAAGTCGCCGCGATACGATTCCTGGCCGCGAAACAGGTCGCAGACGGCGTCGATCGCGTCGCGCTGGTAGTCGAGATCCGCTTCGAAATGCAGCCGCATCACAGGCTCCGCACGCGCTTCACGCCGTGCTGTTCGAGCAGCGCGGCGAGATTGAGCTTCGCGACGTCGTCGACGAAGCCGCTGTCGCGGAACAGGCATGTCACATCGTGCGACGCGCCGGTCGCGTCGAGCAACCCGACGATGCCGTCGGCGAGCGGGCCCGCGTCGTCACGCGAGATGCGTGCGTCGAAGCACGCGACGATCGAGCGGCCGATCAGGTGCACGGCCTTGCCGGCGATCTGGTGATGCTCGACCGGCGTGCACAGGTCGAGGCCGAGCTTCAGCGTCAGCTCGGCGAGCAGATCGTCCTCGGTGCGGCCGGTCTTCACGTGCTCGACGGACGCGAACAGCGCATGGTCGAAATCGTCGCGGCGCGGATCCCATTCGATCACGTTGGTCGTGTCGAGCCGATACACGCGGAAGCCGAGGTCGCCATAACTTTCCGGATAGTCGCGCGCGACCTGCTGCGCGGCGCGGCGCAGGCGCTCCTTGGTGATTTCGGCGAGCGTCGCGGGCTTCTTCAGCTTCGTGCAGAAATCGGCCGCGCTCTGCTGCGTCTTGTCGCGGCGGTCGAGCGCTTCGGGCAATTGCACGAGCACGTAGCGGCGTGCACCGCCGTCGGTCGCGTTCACCTGCATCACCGCGTGGCCGGTCGAGCCGGAGCCCGCGAAGCAGTCGAGCACGATGTCGTCGCCGCGCGTGCACCAGCCGATCACGGCCGCCGCGAAATCGACCGGCTTCGGCTGGTCGAACGGGATCCCGAGCGTCTTCAGCAGCGCGTCGTCGGAGCCCGCGAACGGCAGCACCGACGGCACGTTCTCGTACATGTTCTCGTCGAGGTAGTAGATCCGCTGCGGCTGCGTGCTTTCGTCCGCGCCGAATTCGATCTGGCCGCGCTCGATCAGCGCCTGCATCGTCGCGGGCGGGTTGCGCCAGCCGCGCGCCGGCATCGCGCACGGCTTGCCGGTGACCGGATGGATCAGCGGCGTGAAATATTCTTCCGGCGCCTTCTTCTTGTTCGGCCATGCCATCGACACGAGGCGGTACACGCGGCCGTCTTCCGACAGCCGGTCGTACATCACTTCGCCGCCGGACAGGTTGGTCTGCGCCTTCATCCACGCGCGGTATGCCTTCTGCGCATCCTTCGGGTTGCCGCTGCGGTACACCGCGTCATGCGCGGCGTCGAGCATGCGCTGCGCATTGCGCTTCGGGCGCTTGAGCGGCGCCTGTTCGAGCAGCGTCTCGGCATTGCGTGCGAACAGCACCAGCGATTCGTGCTGGTACGCGACGCCGCGCGCGTCGCCCTTCGGGTTGCGCTTGTCCCACACGGCGACGCCGAGCTCGTTCTCCTCGCCGAAGATCTCGCGCAGCATCAGCACCAGCGCATGCACTTCGTGCTCGTCGATGTGCACGGCGATCAGCCCTTCGTCGGACAGCAGCGCGTGCGCGAGCTTCAGGCGCGGATACATCATGTTCAGCCAGTCGGTGTGGAACCGGCCGTTCGCCTCGGTGTTGGTGCTGCGCTTCGCGCCGCCCTGGGTCTGCCCGGTCATCGCCAGGTAGTGGCGGATGCTGTCGCTGAAGTCGTCCGGATAGACGAAATCGCTGCCCGTGTTGTACGGCGGGTCGATGTAGACGAGCTTCACCTTGCCCGCGTAGCTCTTGTGCAGCAGCTTCATCACGTCGAGGTTGTCGCCCTCGATCACGAGATGACGCGTGTCGTCCCACGCGACGCTGTCGTCGGGGCAGGGGCGCAGCGTGCCCGTCGACGGCGTCAGCGCGGCCTGGCGCGCGCTGCGCTTGCCGTGCCAGTGGAAGCCGTAGCGCTCGTCGGCGTCGCCGACCGTGCGTTCGCCGATCAGCGCCTTCAGCACGTCGACGTCGACCGACGCGCCGTCAGGGCCTTCGGTCACGAGTTCGGGGAACAGCGCCTTCAGGCGCGCGACGTTGTCGGCGGTGAAATCCGTCGACATCGCCTGCGGGCTGGCCGCATCGAGTTTCTGCATCGTCTTTTCCATCGGAGCCCGGCCGCGCGCGCCAGGACGTCGGGCGCGCTCACGGCACCGGCGGCAATGGCCGCCCGGGCAAACCCGAAACGCTAGCGAGTCGGTCGGCGCAGGTCAAGCGCCGATGTGGGCCGGGCGTGCGCGCATCGGCCGCGATCGCCCGCCGGACGGGCCGCAAGCGGGTTCGGGCCGGTTGTCGCGCGGTCGGCCGGCGGCCGCTTCGCGGGCGTCGAGCGGCACCGCGGAAAGGACAAAAAAAAGGGCACGGTCGGCGCAAAGCGCCGGCGTGCCCG
Source organism: Burkholderia sp. DN3021 (assembly GCF_049805555.1). NCBI lineage: Bacteria > Pseudomonadati > Pseudomonadota > Betaproteobacteria > Burkholderiales > Burkholderiaceae > Burkholderia > Burkholderia sp. DN3021. Next base: position 24,594 of record NZ_JBNCAB010000055.1, read on the forward strand.
CATGGAGAAGAATCCCGGACGGAGGGAACGGCGGGGCGCGATGGGCCCCGCTTCCGGTCAAAAACGCGTACGGATGCCCGAAGTCAGTTCGAGCTGGTTCTTCGCGCCGAATGTCGACGCCGCCGTGTAGCCGCCATGCAGCTTCATGTAGTCGCCGGCCAGGTACACCTCGGTGCGCTTGCTCAGGTGATAGAACACCGACCCGTAGATCGTCTCCTTGAAGCCGTTGGCGACGCCGTTGGTCAGGCTGAACGCGCCGAGGTTCGCGTTCGGCGTGAAGCCGTCCGCGTTGTTCGCGGCGTTCTTGACGCGCATCTGCTGGTAGCCGAGTTCGTAGTCGAGCGCGCCCTTCGGCGCGATCTTCATCGATACCGTCCACGAATCGTCGTGGCGCTGGCCGAGCGCGCCCTGGTCGCCGTTGTAGCGGAAGTAGCCGGCATTCAGGCGCACGATGTCGAACGTGTAGTTGCCGCCGACCGAGAACGTCTGGTTCCTGAAGCCGCCGTGGTTGACGTGGTTGTAGAAGCCCGACACGTTGAACGGGCCGCCGTTGTAGCCGAGCGCGACCTGGTATGCGGAGCCGGTGGCGAACTGCGTCGAGTTGCTGAACTGGTAGCCGGCGCTCGCGAAGATGCCGTTGCCGAACAGCTTCTTCCACGCGATGCCGTTGTTGTAGCGCGTGCCGGTCGGGCCGGCTGCGTAGAAGATCATCTGCTTGAAGTTGTTCGAGTTGGTCCAGCCGCCTTCCTCGGTCGACAGCTTCGCGGAGCCGTACGGGTCGCCGTAGATCGCCGCCGAGTCGCGCGCGATGGTGTTCTGGAAGCCGGCCGTCAGCTTGCCGAAGCGTTCGTCCTCGACACCGACCCACGCGTCGCGGTCGAAGATCTGGCCTTCGTCTTCCATCTGGCCGTTCGCGACCACGAATTCGCTTTCGAGGCGGAAGATGATCTTCGTGCCGCCGCCGATGTCTTCGGCGCCGCGCAGGCCCCAGCGGCTGCCGCTGAACCACGGCTCGCCTTCGTTGCCCATGCCGATCACGTGCTTGCCGTTCGCGTCGGCGTGGGTCCGGTAGGTCGGAAAGCTCAGGTCCATCAGGCCGTAGAGCTGCACGCTCGACTGCGCATGCGCGTGGGTGCCGGCGCACAGGCCTGCCGCCGCGATGGAAAGGGCAAGGGTTTTTCGTTTCAAGATCGTCTCCTCCGAGCTGCCGTATTGAAATCTGGTCGTTGGCAGTACGTAATGTATGCCGACTCTTGTCGGCCACAGCGAGCGGGCCGACGCGTAGCATCGTAGAGGGTGCAATCCTTCACGACGCTTTCCCCGACGCAAGAATCGGATCGGTGAAAACACCGAACGCGCAACAATAGCGGATGGTGCAGGCGTGCGGACGCCGGGTTTCCGGTGACGTTTCGTGCTACGAATCGATGTTCGGGGGCGAGGAGGAACGCCCGTCAGTCGTGCGCGCTTTTCGCACGCAGGATGTAACCGAGCCCGCGCAGCGTGATGATCTCGGCCGTGCTGCCCGCGAGATGCTTGCGCAGCCGGTGGATGTAAATGTCGATCGCGTCGGCGCTCGGCTCGTCGTCGAGCGCGAACACGCTGTCCATCAGCCGCGCCTTCGACACCGTCTTGTTCTGCTGCAGCATCAGCGTTTCGAGGATCGCGTGCTCGCGGCGGCGCAGCGCGAGCACCGTTTCGCCGCAGCGGAATTCGCGCGTGCCGAACGCATAGACGAGATCGCCGCACACGAGCTGCGTCGTGCCGACGCCGGCCTGCCGGCGGATCAGCGCGCGAATCCGCGCAACCAGCTCGCGCGACTCGAACGGCTTCACCACGTAATCGTCGGCGCCCGCGCCGAAGCAGTCGACCTTGTCGTCGACCGAGCCATGCGCGGTCAGCATCAGCACCGGCACGTTGTCGTTGCGGCGCCGCAGCCGCGCGAGCACTTCCTTGCCGCTGATGCCGGGCAGCCGCATGTCGAGCAGCACCGCGTCGTAGCGTTCGGTCTTCAGCACCGTGTCGGCGCGCTCGCCGTCGCCGACGCTGTCGACCGCGAAATCCTCGCCGCGCAGCAGGTTCACGATCCAGTGCGCGAGTTCGGCGTTGTCTTCGACCAGCAGGAGTTTCATGGGGACATCTCGTCAATCATAGGCGGGCAGCCGTACAGTCACGACAATACCGCGATTGCCGGGCCCCGGCGCGAGCGACACGCTGCCGCCGTGCGCCTGCGCGATCTCGCGGACGATCGCGAGCCCGAGGCCCGAGCCCTCGGTGTCGGCCGACACGCGGTAGAAGCGCTTGAACACGTGTGGCCGCGCTTCGGCTGGAATACCGGGGCCGTTGTCGACCACGTCGAGCACGATCGCGTCGCCGTCGCGCCGCGCGGCGACCGTCACGCAGCCGCCCGGCTGCGTGTAGCGCACCGCGTTGTCGACGAGGTTCATCACCAGCGCGGTCAGCAGGCTGTCGCTGCCCGCGACGTCGAGCCGCTCGCCGAGATCGGCGCCGAGGTCGATGTCGCGCCGCTGCGCGAGCACGATCGTTTCCTCGAGCACGCTCGACACCACGGCCGCGAGATCGACGCGATGGGTCAAGAGCGTCGACGGCGTCGCTTCCGCATGCGCGAGCAGCAGCAGCTTGTCGGTCACGTCGGCCATCTTGCGGCTGCTGCGCTGCATGCTGTCGAGCACCGACGTAAGTTCCGCATCGTCGTGGCCGCGCCGCTGCGCGTACTGGATCTGCGTGTCGAGCACCGCGATCGGCGTGCGCAGCTGGTGCGCGGCGTCCGCGATGAACCTGCGCTGCGTGGCCGTATGCGTGTTGAGCCGCGCGATGCACTGGTTGATCGCGTCGACGATCGGCCGCAGCTCGTGCTGCAGCCGCTCGGGGCGGATCGGCTCCAGCTCCATCGGCCCGCGGTCGGCGACATCGTCCTTCAGCTTCATCAGCGGGCGCAGCTCGAAGGTGAGGCCGAGGTAGACGAGCACCACCGCGAGCATCAGCATCAGCGACAGGCGCACGAGCTGCGGGCGCCAGATCGTGTCGATCATCGCGTTGCGCGAACGCACCGTCTTCGCGACGACGACCGTGACCGTCTCGATCTGCCCCTCGTTGTAAAGCTGGCGATCGTAGGCCGCCGCGCGCAGCGGCACGCCGTCGAGCGCCGTGTCGTACAGCGTCGGCTCGACGCCGTGCCGCGCGGGCATGTCGAGCGCCGGCGTGCCCGCGAGCAGGCGGTCGTGGCCGTCGATCACCTTGTAGAACACCGAATCGCGTGACGGCGATTCGAAGATCTCCAGCGCAGCCGGCGGCACGTCGGCCGCCGGCCGCCCGTTGCGCCATTCGATGTCCTCGCCGATCGTGCGCGCGGACGCGACGAGCGCGCTGTCCTGCACGAGCCCGGCCGTGGTCCGCGCGGTGTCGTACGACATCGCGCCCGCGATCAGCACGAACACCGCGAGCGGCAGCAGCAGCCACCACAGCAGCCGTCCGCGCAGGCTGTGCGCCATCCTGTTGCGCTCCTTCTCCGAAATGCCGAACCGCGCCGGGGTCGCCGGCGCGGTCGGGAGTGTCATGTCAGGCGTCCGGACGCTGCGTTCAGAACGCGGCGGGGCGCCACTTCAGGAGCCGCTTCTCGAGCCAGGTCAGCAGGTAGTCGGCGGCCAGCGCGACCACGGCCAGCACGATCATCGCCGCGAACACGCCGCTCGCGTTGAACGCGCCCTGGGCGGTGGAGATTAGCAGGCCGATGCCTTGCTTGGAACCCAGGAATTCGCCGACGACCGCGCCGACCAGCGCGAAGCCGAAGCTCACGTGCAGGCTCGCGAGAATCCAGCTCAGCGCGGACGGGATCACGACCGCCGTGGTGATCTGCCGGCGCGACGCGCCGAGAATCTGCGCGTTCGCGATCAGGTAGCGGTCGGCTTCGCGCACGCCCTGGAACGCGTTGCCGAACACGACGAAGAACACCATCACGACGGCCAGCGCGATCTTCGACGCCATCCCGAGGCCGAGCGCGATCACGAAGATCGAGCCGAGCACGACGCGCGGAATCGAGTTCGCGATCTGGATGTAGAGGCCGAACACGTCGGCCATCAGCTTGTTGCGGCCGAGCACGATCCCGCAGATCACGCCGGCGACCGAGCCGATCACGAAGCCGATGCCGGTTTCCTCGAGCGTGACCCACACCTGCGTGAGCAGCGGGCCCTGCGACGTGCCGTTCGCGAACCAGTCCTGGAGCTGCGCGAAGATCAGCGACGGCATCGAGAAGAAGAACGGATCGATCCATTTGAGCCGTGCGGCGAGTTCCCACCCGCCCAGCACGAGCACGAGCACGGCGATCCGCAGCGTGACGATCAGGTTGCGCCGGCGGCGCAGCCGGCGTTGCGCGGCGCGCTCGTCGTCCTCGAGCGTCGTCGCCGGAAGGGCGGTGGGGGGAAGCGTCATGTCGGTCATGCTCCTGTCCTTGCTGTTCTTGCCGTGCGGCGTATGCGTCAGCCGATCTGCACTTCTTCGCGCAGGTCGTGCCAGATGTCCTTGGAAATTTCGATGAAGCGCGTGTCGTAGCGAATCTCCGACGTGACGCGCGGGCGCGGCAGGTCGATCTCGTACACGTGCTTGAGCGTCGCGGGGCGCGCGGTCAGCACGAACACGCGGTCGGCGAGCGCGATCGCCTCTTCGAGGTCGTGCGTGACGAACACGACCGAGCCCTTGTTCGCGGACCAGAGCTGCAGCAGCTCGTCCTGCATCAGCGTGCGCGTCTGCATGTCGAGCGCGGAGAACGGCTCGTCCATCAGCAGGATTTCCGGCTGGTTGATGAAGGTCTGCGCGAGCGCGACGCGCTTCCTCATCCCGCCGGAAAGCTGGTGCGGGTAATGCTTCGTGAACTTGTCGAGGCCGACCTTGCGGATCCATTCCTCGGCCTGCGCATACGCGACGTCCTTCGAGCGGCCGCGAAACAGCGGGCCCGCCGCGACGTTGTCGATCACGTTGCGCCACGGGAACACGGCGTCGGCCTGGAACACGAAGCCGATGCGCGGGTCGATCCCGTCGACCGGGCGGCCCATCACGCGCACTTCGCCCGACACGGGCTTGAGCAGCCCGGTGATCAGGTTGAGCGTCGTCGACTTGCCGCAGCCGGTCGGCCCGACGATCGCGATGAACTCGCCGCGCGCGACGCTCATGCTGAAGTCGCGCAGCGCGACGGTGGCCTTGCCTTCCGGCGAAATGAAGCGGCACGACACGTTGCGAAACTCGATCGCCGGTGTGCTCGGGGAGACTGCCTGGGTCATCGCATTCGTCCTGCGGGTGAAGAGGGCATCGCATCGTGACGCAACGCCGGGCCGGTCAACCGGGCCGGAACGGGGAACGCACGGCGGCGGGATCGCCGCCGCCGGCGCCTGACCGATATCGACTACTTCGCGTTCACGAAATCGTTCGTGTAGGTCCGCGCCAGGTCGATGTGCTTGCCCTTCACCGACGGGTTGAACGCCGACAGCACCTTCAGCACCGTCGCCGGGCCGTCGGCCGGCATCTTCGCGTCGGCGGTGAACATCGGCAGCGACGCCTTCAGCGCGCTCACGTACAGCGCCTTGTCCTTCTGGTAGTCGGCCGGCATCTTCGCGGCGATGTCCTCGGCGCTGTGCGTGTGGATGAACTGCATCGTCTTCGCGAATGCGTGCGCGAGCTTGGTGGCTTCCGCCTTGTGCGAATCGGCCCATGCCGACTGCACGTACAGGCTCGCGGCCGGGTAGGTGCCGCCGAGCGCGGCGCGCGTGCCTTCCAGCGTGCGCATGTCGACCAGCACCTTCGCGTCGCCCATCTTCTCGAGCGCGGACACCGTCGGCTCGGTCGTCATCCCGGCGTCGATGCGGCCCTGCTTGATCGCGGCGATGAAGCTCGCGTCGGCGCCGACCGGCAGCATCGTGTACTGCGTCGACGGCACGCCGTGCGCGAGCGCGAGGTATTGCGTGAGGAAGCTCGTCGACGAGCCGAGGCCCGTCACGCCGAGCGTCTTGCCCTTCGCGTCGGCCATCGACTTGAAGGTCGGCGCGGCCTTGGTCGACACCATCTCGACTTCGCCCGGCACCTGGCCGAACACGGCGATCGCCTTCACGTCCTTGCCCTTGCTCTGCAGGTCGATCGTGTGGTCGTAGAAGCCGACGACGCCCTGCACGGCGCCCGCCAGCAGCTCGTTCTCGGCGTCGACGCCGGCCGGCTGCGACAGCAGCTCGACGTCGAGCCCTTCGGCCTTGAAGTAGCCGAGCTCTTGCGTGAGCCGCGCGGGCAGGTAGATCAGCTTCGCGATCCCGCCGACCATGATCGTGACCTTGCCGCCGTCGTCGGCGGCGAAGGCGGGGTGAGCGGCAAGCGCGCAGCTCAGGCTGGCTGCAACGGCGAGGGTGCGCAGGGTGGATCGCATCGGGTCGTCTCCGTTCGTTGTATTCGTATGGCGCGATGCTTGCTGCATCGTCACGACGAGTATAGGGACGCGAAACCTTCTGCAACCTTTCGCGGGGGGGCGGTTCGTTTAGGGGTTTTCCACGAATCCGGTACGAATGCTCGAAGAACGTACTCCCAGCCGGACCGCGCCGCGGGTTGGAATGAAAACGGGCCTGTCAAATGCCGGTTTCTCGCCATTACGCTTTGGCATATACGAACAGAGTCATCCATTGCGCGCAGACCAACTACGGAAACATGACATCTCGACAACATCGTCGGTCGACAGGAAGCATCGCGTTGCGCAGTGTTCCGACTGTGATTTTTCCTTGATCGATTCGGAACAGGTTTCGAATCGATATTTCATGTTGACCATGCAATGAATCCAACCACCATCGCCATTGCCGACGACCTCTAGAGACTCCCCTTTGAATTGGTGGCGAATTGCAATGAAAGACTGCTCCGATAACAGCGTGATTCGTACTATCTCGCGTAGCCCGGTGCTCGTTTCCGCGCTTCTGACTTGGGTTCTCACATACGTTGCCGGCATTTTTGTCTGGAGTGCCCAATTTGTATTCGGACTTTCACCCGGCCCCTCCTCCGGTGCGCTGCCTGAAATAGTGAAGTACGACCTATTGACTCGCCTGTTTGTCGGCTCACTCGTTGCTCCAATAGTGGAAACATTTCTATTCCAGTGGCTTCCCATTCGGTTGATTCGCCGCACATTCGGAGCGAGTGTTTGCTCAGCCATTGGTGCTTCAACTCTTGTGTTCAGTGCGACGCACGGCTACAGCATCCTGTACGTGGCAGTCGCTTTATGGGGCGGGCTGATTTTCGCAACGGTCTTCGTGCTGCGTGATTACCCCGGCGGCCGTCCCTTTTTGGTCGTCGCCACCGCCCATGCCGCCCGCAACACGCTGGCAAGTATCCTCATCTGATGCGAACGAATCGTTCCCGGGTCAATCGGGAGAATCGTCGCCAATTGGCCGGATGAATAGGCCCTGAATCCAAATCGGCCGAGGCAGCGCCCGTACCTCGGGACGAATGATCCGCGCGTCAGCGCCAGCCGAGCAGCACTCGCCCCATCGCATCCAGCCCCATGTCGAACAGGTGCGACACGAACGGCACGAGGTTCGGCACCATCAGCTGCACGAGCAGCAGCCCGACCAGCATCGTCACCGGAAAGCCGACCTGGAACACGCCGATCTGCGGCGCCGCGCGATTCAGGATGCCGAGCGCGAGGTTCGCGATCAAGAGCGCCGCGACCACCGGCAGCGCGAGCAGCAGTCCCATCTCGAACACGGTCGCGCCGAACGCGGCGAGCGTGCGCCAGCCGGGCGCGTGCAGCAGGTCGGCCGACACCGGCAGCGACTGGAACGATGCGGCGAGTGCGGCGAACACCTGCAGGTGGCCGTCCACCGCGAGGAACGCGAGCATCGCGACCGCGTTCAGGAAGCGTCCCATCACGGGCGTCGCGCCGCTCGTGTGCGGATCGAAGAAAGTGGCGAAGCCGAGCCCCATCGACAGCCCGATGAAGTCGCCGGCCGCCTCGACGGCCGCGAACACGAGCTGCATCGTGAAACCCATCGCGACGCCGATCAGGAACTGCGTGACGACAATCCAGATGCCCTGCGCGGAGAACACGGTGACGTCCGGCATCGCGCCGAGCGTCGGCGCGACGACCAGCGCCATGAATGCGGCGACGCCGATCTTCACGCGCACGGGCACCGCCGCGTGACCGACGACGGGCGCGGTCGCGACGAGCGCGAGCATCCGCACGAACGGCCACAGGAAAGCGGTGAGCCAGCCGTTGAGCTGCGCGTAGGTAACCGAGAACATCGCCGCCGGGTGGTGCGCGCGGCTCAGCCGGCGCCGAGCGTCGCGACGTGCAGCAGCGTCTGCCGCAGGTAGTCGAGCATCGTCGTCAACATCCACGGGCCGGCAATCACGAGCGTCGCGGCGACCGCGAGCAGCTTCGGGATGAACGACAGCGTCGCCTCGTTGATCTGCGTCGCGGCCTGGAACAGGCTCACGACGAGGCCGACCGCGAGCGCGACCAGCAGCAGCGGAGCGGCGAGCAGCAGGCCGACCATCATCGCCTGGTGCGCGAGGGTCATCACTTGTTCGGGCGTCATCGCGCGTGTTCCTCCGCTGCTTACGTGAAGCTCTGCGCGAGCGAGCCGATCAGCAATTGCCAGCCGTCGACCAGCACGAACAGCATCAGCTTGAACGGCAGCGACACGGTGGACGGCGACACCATCATCATCCCCATCGACATCAGCACGCTCGCGACGACCATGTCGATGATCAGGAACGGGATGAAGACCGTGAAGCCGATCTGGAAACCCGTCTTCAGCTCGCTCGTGACGAACGCCGGCACCAGCAGCGACAGCGGCACGTCCTCGGGCCCCTGCATCGGCGCCGCCTTCGAGATCTTCGCGAACAGCGCGAGATCGGTCTCGCGGGTCTGCTTCAGCATGAAGGTCTTGAACGGCGCGACGCCGCGCTGCACGGCCTGCTCCATCGGCATCGTGCCGTCGGAGAACGGCTTGTAGCCGTCGTTGTACGCACGGTCGAGCACCGGCGACATCACGAAGAAGGTGAGGAACATCGCGAGGCCGACCAGCACCTGGTTCGGCGGCGTCGTCGCGGTGCCGAGCGCCTGTCGCAGCAGCGACAGCACGATGATGATGCGCGTGAAGCTCGTCATCATCAACACCATCGCCGGCAGGAACGACAGCATCGTGAGCAGCAGCATCGTCTGCACGCTCAGCGAATAGGTGGTGCCGCCGTGCGGGCCCGGGCTCGCGTTGAACGCGGGCAGGCCGTTCGCCTGCGCGTATGCGAGCGCGGGAGCGACGCAGAGGATCAGCACGGGCGCGAAGCGCGCCGCGCGACGCAGGAATTCGTGTTTCATCGGAATGCGGGAACGGAAAGAGGGCGCGGCGCCATGTCAGCGGTCCTTGCCGCGACCGAGCCGCTTCGCGGCTTCGCCCGCGAGCGCGTCGCGAAACCGCGAACCGAACGTGCCGGGCAGGCCGCCTTCGGACGAGACGGCGCCGGCAGGTGCGTCGGCCGAACCCGATGCCGCGGCGGCGGTTGCCGCCGCCGGGCCGGCCGGCAGCGTATGCAGCAGCCGCACGTTGCCCGGCGCGACGCCGAGCACGAGCCAGGTGTCGCCGATCTCGACGATCGTCGCGCTTTCCTTCGCGCCGAGCCCGACGCTCGACACGACCTTCAGCGGGCCGCCGCGCCGTGCGGGCTGGAAGCCGAAGCGGCGCGCGAGCCACGCGCACGCGAATACGAGACCGATCACGACTGCGAGCCCGACGAGCGTCTGCAACACCGCGCCGATGCCGAGCGACGGCGCGGCCGAGCCGACCGTCACGCTCGACGCGATCGAACCGGCGTTATTCACCGCGTTCATGTCGGCGGCGCCGGCCGGCGCACTGGCGAGCGACACGGAAAGCGAAGCGGCGACGGCAAGCGCCGCCGCGATCGCGATGCGCGCGCGGCGGCCGGGCTGCACAACGTTCATCGATTCAGCTTCCGGATGCGTTCGGCCGGCGTGATGATGTCGGTCAGGCGGATGCCGAACTTGTCGTTGACGACCACTACCTCGCCCTGCGCGATCAGGCAGCCGTTCACGAGCACGTCCATCGGCTCGCCCGCCATGCCGTCCAGCTCGACCACCGAGCCCTGCGCGAGCTGCAGCAGGTTGCGGATCGCGATCTTCGTGCGGCCGAGCTCCACGGTCATCTTGACCGGGATGTCGAGGATCATCTCGATGTCGTTGTGCGTCGAGCTCGCCGCAGCCTTCGACAGCGGCTGGAACACGCCGGCGCCCGTCGCGCCCGGCTGCACCGGCTGATGGTTCTGCTCGGCAAGCGCGGCGGCCCAGTCGTCCAGCCCCTGCTCCTCTTCCGCCGCGGCCGGTGCCGCCTGCGTGTCGGCGGCCGATACCGCGAGGGCCGCATCGGCGATGGCTTGCACGTCGTCCTCGGGCGTCTGGTTCAGCTCACTCATATCCACCTTCCTTCATCGAATCGCCCGCGCTGATCATCTTCTGCACGCGCAACGCATATTGACCATTGAAAATTCCGTAGCCGCACTCCATCACCGGCACGCCGTCGACCTTCGCGGTGATCGTGTCGGCGATTTCCAGCGGCAGCACGTCGCCCGCGCGCAGGTTCAGGATCTTCTCGAACGTCGACGGGATCTCGGCGAGATTCGCGCTCAGCTCGACCTCGGCGGCCTGCACCTGCTGCGACAGCACGCGCACCCAGCGGCGGTCGACTTCGAGCGCCTCGCCCTGGATCGGCGAGCTGAGCACGTCGCGGATCGGCTCGACCATCGAATACGGCATGCAGATGTGCAGCGTGCCGCCCGTCGGCCCGAACTCGATCGAGAACTGCGTGACGATCACGATCTCGTTCGGCGTCGCGACGTTCGCGAACTGCGTGTGCATCTCCGAGCGCACGAATTCGAACTGCAGCGGCCGCACGCTCTTCCACGCAGTCGCGTAGTGCTCGAACACGAGGTTCAGCAGCTTGCCGATGATCCGCTGCTCGGTGGCCGTGAAATCGCGGCCTTCGACGCGCGTGTGAAAACGCCCGTCGCCGCCGAACAGGTTGTCGACGACGAAGAACACGAGGTTCGGGTCGAACACGAACAGCGACGTGCCGCGCAGCGGCTTCACGTGCACCAGGTTCAGGTTCGTCGGGATCGGCAGGTTGCGGGTGAACTCGCTGTACTTCTGCACCTTCACCTGGCTCACGGAGATTTCCGCCGTGCGCCGCATGAAGTTGAAGATGCCGATCCGCAGCAAGCGCGCGAAGCGGTCGTTGATGATCTCGAGGCCGGGCATCCGGCCGCGGACGATCCGCTCCTGCGTCGCGATGTTGTAGGGGCGGACGCCCGATGTGTCGCGGTGCTCGTCGACTGCATCGGTTTCGCCCGTGACGCCCTTGAGGAGGGCATCGACCTCCTCCTGGGACATGAACTCCTGGTGGCCCATGCGCGCTCCTTTCGCGGCCGCGTTACTGGACGACGAATTCGGTAAACAACACGTCGTCGACCTTCGCGCGCTGGTTGCCCGGCTGCGTCGGCTGCTCGATCAGTTCCCGCAGTTCCTTCGAGAGCGAACGTTTGCCGTCCGGCGTCGCGAGATCCTCGGGATGCTTGTTCGACAGCGCGAGCAGGATCCGGCTGCGGATCTCCGGCATCCGCGCGGTCAGTTGCTCCTGCGCCTTCGGGTCGGTGAGCTTCAGCGACAGGCCGACGCGCAGGTAGTGCTGCGCGCCGTCGTCCGACTGCAGGTTCACGGTCAGCGGGTCGAGCGGGAAGAATACCGGCGCGGCGAGCGGCGCCGGCTCGGCAGGTGCGCTCGCATGGCCGACGCCTTCCTTGCTCAGGAACACGTACATGCCGCCGGCTGCGGCGGCGGCCGCGCCCAGCGCGATGACGGCGATGAGCGCGATGCGCTTGAACTTGCCGGAGGAAGCCGGCTTGTCGGCGGTCGGGTTTGCGGTCGTGGAGGCCATGTGAATGCGTGCGTGATGTCTCGTAGCATGCATTGTTCGGCATCCGGGCCGAGCCCGATGGGCGGAAAAGAGGGGGGATTTGCGGCTATCTCAGCCGATTGTCGGCCGGGCGTCGGCTCGCTGCAGGGTGGGGACAACCGCGGAGGGCGGTCATTCCGGGCGCGGCCGGGGCGGCCCGGCATGCCCGGCGGGCGTCGGCCGCCCGGCGCGGGCCGTCAGATCGGCAGCAGCGTCAGCAGCGGCGCGATCAGCACCATCGCGACGCCGGCGATCATCATCGTGAGGCTCGACACGACGCCTTCCTCGCTGCCGATCTCGCGCGCCTTCGCGGTGCCCACGCCGTGGGCGGCCGCGCCGAACAGCGCGCCGCGCGCGAGCCGCGTGCGCATCGGCACGAGCGCGAGCACGATCTCGCCGAGCAGCATCCCGCAGATGCCGGTCGCGATCACGAACAGGGCCGTGAGGTCCTTCGGCGCGTGGATCTTGTCCGACACGGCGAGCGCGAACGGCGTCGACACCGAGCGCGTCATCAGCGAGCGCTGCAGTTCGGGCGACAGGTGCAGCAGCTTCGCGAGCAGCAGCGACCCGCACACGCCCGCGCCGATCCCGACCGCGACGCCGACCGACAGCGACAGCCAGTGCCGGCGGATCAGGTCGCGATACTCGTAGATCGGCACCGCGAACGCGATCGTCGCCGGGCCGAGCAGCCACATCAGCCAGCGCGTGTCGCGGAAGTAGACCGAATACGGGATGCCGGTCAGCAGGACGAGCAGCACCAGCACGCCCGGCACGAACACGAGCGGCGAGAACAGCAGCGTCTTCTTGTACGCATAGAGCCGCTTCGACACGAAATACAGCACGACCGTCAGCACGAAACAGCCGAACGAGATCGCGGTATTCACGTGGTCGGCGGACAGGTTCGACAGCAAGGCAGGCATGCGCGGCTCCGGCTCAGTGGGCGGACACGGCGCTCAGGCGCGCACGGCGGCGTTCGGCGAACATGCGCTGCGCGGCGAGCCGGCGTTCGAGCTTCGCGGCGAGGTCGACCGCGACGGCCACCGCGACCATCACGAACGCAGTGCCCGCGAGCATCACCAGCGCGATGCGCCAGCCGTCCTCGCGGAACAATCCGCCGTACTGGACGGCCGCGACGGCGGCCGGCACGAAGAACAGCAGCATGTCGGACAGCAGCCAGTTCGCGCCGTCCTTCACCCACGCGGGTGCGACGCGGCCCGAGAACAGCAGCACGAGGAGCACCGCGAGGCCGATCACGCCGGACGGGATCGGCAGCCCGACAGTGCGCACGGCCCAGTCGACCGCCAGCCACAGCGCGCCGAGCGCGGCGGCCTGCAGCGCGATCCGGCCGGTACGCGTCATGCTGCCGGAGGCGGCAGGGCGGGCGGCGAGTGCGGCGGTCGGCTTGGTCATGGCGGGCTCCCTACAGAAATTCCGTTGATGGTGCGAGTATAGGGTTTCCCCTAACCATAAATAAAATGACTTGTCTCTATCCTTGTCATTCCAATTCGGAATTCACTTTGGGTTGCCGCACCAATTTGGGGAGACGTCGATGGAATTGCGCGCGCTGCGGTACTTCGTCGAGGTGGTCCGCCAGCAGAGCTTCACCGCGGCGGCCGACAAGCTGTTCGTGACCCAGCCGACCATCAGCAAGATGGTGAAGGCGCTGGAGGACGAGATCGGTTCGCCGCTGTTGTTGCGCGACGGCCGGCAGATGGTGCTGACCGACGCGGGGCGGATCGTGTTCCAGCGCGGCCAGGACGTGCTCGCCGCGCAGGCGCAGCTGCAGTCGGAGCTGAACGATCTCGGCACGCTCGGGCGCGGCGAGCTGACGATCGGCATTCCGCCGCTCGGCGGCTCGCTGTTTACGCCGATCATCGCCGCGTACAAGCAGCGCTATCCGAACATCGAGCTGAAGCTGTTCGAGCAGGGCGCGCGGATGATCGAGGCGGCGCTGATGTCGGGCGAGCTGGAGCTGGGCGGGCTGCTCGAGCCGGTCGATCCCGCCACGTTCGACGTGCTGCCGATGGTACGCGCGCCGCTGTGGCTCGTCGCGCCGCGCGAGTCGCGCTGGGAGGATCACGCGGCCGTGCCGCTCGCGGATCTCGCGCGCGAGTCGTTCGTGTTCTATGCGGAAAGCCTCGCGCTGCACGACGCGGTGCTTGATGCGTGCCGGAAGGTCGGCTTCACGCCGTCGATCGTGAGCCGCAGCGGCCATTGGGATTTCATGGCCGCGCTCGTACATGCGGGCGTCGGCATCGCGCTGCTGCCCGAGCCGTACTGCCGGCGGCTCGACGCGGGGCAGTTCACGTGCCGGCCGATCGTCGAGCCGGAAATCACGTGGGCGATCGCGCTCGGCTGGCTGAAGAAGGGGTATCTGTCGCACGCGGCGCGCGCGTGGCTGGAAGTGGCACGGGCGACGCTGCCCGTCGCGCCCGTCGACGATCTCGCGTTCGGCGGGTTGCGGGCGAGGGAGTGACGGCCGAACGCGGGGACGATCAGACGTGCTGGACGGGGCCCGGATACCGGGCAACGGTGTGATCGTGCGTAAGCAGGGTAACGCCCTCGGAGATCGCCTGCGCGATCAGCAGGCGATCGAACGGGTCGCGATGCACCGGCGGTAGTTGCTCGACGGCGAGGACGTGTGCGCTCGTGATCGGCAGTTCCACATAGCCGGCGTCGAGCAAACTGCGGCGAAGTACATGCGGCTCGACTTGGAAATCGTCACGGTCCAGCCCACGCTTGATGACGATCTCCCAAAGACTCGCCACGCTGAAGAGCAGGGTATAGGCGGAATCCTCGATGAGCGCACGGGCGCGGCCCGGCAGTTCCGCCGCGTCGGCGGCGGCCCAGAGGATTAAATGGGTATCGAGCAACAGCTTCACGCGTCGCCCTCGAACAGTTTCCGGATGTCGTCCCCGCCCATCGAGTCGAAATCGTCCGGGACGCGAATCTGTCCCTTCATGAAACCGATCCGGCTCGGCGGAGCCGGTTCCCGCGTATCGATCGGCACCACCTTGACAAGCGGCTTGCCGGCTTTTGCGATCACGAACGGTTCACCGGCATGGACGGCTTCGTCGATCAGGCGCGAGAGATTCGTCTTCGCGTCGTGCATGTTGTAGGTCTGCATGGCATCCCCAATTAAACTAAGTTTAACAACAACTTGGGCTTAGTTTAATTGAGCAGTGGGATCTGCGCAATCAGCAGGAAGATCTAGGACACACGCCGCTGCGCCATGTCGCCATCAATGCCCCATCGCCGGCCCCGCGCCCTTCCTCGGCTTCGTGATCCAGACGAGCGCCGCCAATGCGATGAACATCACCGCCGACAGGTGGAAGAAGTCGTTGGTCGCCATCATGAAGCCCTGCTGCGTGACGAGCTGGTTGAGCTGCGCATTGGCCGTCTGCCCGACGATGCCGAACTGCGCGAGCGCGCCCTGGTAGTCGGTCGTGTTCTGCGCGTAGACGCTCACCGATTCCGACAGCCGCGCATGGTGGTAGATCGCGTCGTTCTCCCAGAACGTCGAGCTGGCCGCGGTGCCGATCGCGCCCGACAGCGTGCGCAGGAAGTTCGACAGCCCCGACGCGCTCGCGAGCCGCTCGTCGGAGATGCTCGACAGCGTGATCGTCGTCATCGGCACGAAGAAGCACGCGACGCCGATCCCCTGCACGAGCCGCGGCAGGATCACGTGGTTGAACGGCACGTCGAGCGTAAACGTCGCGTTCCACAGCGACACGCCCGCGAACACGATGAACGCGAAACTCGCGACCATCCGCAGGTCGAGCCGGTGCATGTTGCGGCCGATCAGCGGCGACAGCACCAGCGCGAGCAGCCCGACCGGCGCGGTCGCGAGGCCGGCCTTGCCGGCCGTGTAGCCCATCACCGTCTGCAGCCACAGCGGGAAGATCACGACCGAGCCGAAGAACGCCATGAAACCGAACGAGATGATCAGCGCGCCAAGCGCGAAGTTGCGGTCCTTGAACAACGACAGGTCGACCACCGGCTCCTTCTCGGTCGCCTCCCACACGAGCATGAACGCGAGCGACACGACCGCGATCAGCGCGAGCGCGACAATGAACGACGAGTTGAACCAGTCGCGGTCCTTGCCGAGGTCGAGCATCATCTGCAGGCACGACACGCCGATCACGAGCAGCGCGAGGCCGACCGCGTCGATCCGCTGCTTCGACGTCTTCGTCTCGCGGCCGCGCAGCAGGAAGTACGCGCAGGTCGCCGAGAACACGCCGATCGGCAGGTTGATGTAGAAGATCCACGGCCACGTGTAGTTGTCGCTGATCCAGCCGCCCAGCAGCGGGCCGAAGATCGGCGCTACGATCACCGTCATCGCCCAAAGCCCGAGCGCGAGACCGCGCTTCGCGGGCGGGTAGCTGCGCATCAGGATCGTCTGCGACAGCGGCACCATCGGCCCCGACACGAGGCCCTGCAGCAGCCGGAATGCGATCAGCGTCTCGAAGTTGGTCGCAAGGCCGCACAGCGCCGACGCGACCGTGAACGCGAGCACCGACAGCGTGAACAGCCGCACCTCGCCGACCCGCCGCGCGAGCCAGCCGGTGAGCGGCACCGCGATCGCGGATGCGACCGAGTACGAAGAGATCACCCACGTGCCTTCGCTCGTCGCGACGCCGAGGCTGCCCGAGATGGTCGGCACCGCGACGTTCGCGATCGACGTGTCGAGCACTTCCATGAAGGTGCCGAGCGCGAGCCCGACGGTGAGCAGCGCGAGCGCGCCGCCGGTCAGCGGCGCGGGTTCGGCGGCGGGGGAGGCGGCGGATGCCGTGGTGGCGGACATCGGAATCTCCTAGACGCGGCGCGCGCGACGCGCCGGCACAACGCACGGGTGCGCGACGCGGCGCGGCCCGGCCGGGTGGAACGGATCAGGAAAGAAACGCAGCGCGTGCCTTGTCATCTTCTGCCCAGACAGAGAAATAAACGAATGCTTAACCTAGACATGGGGCCTCCGCGCGCATCAGCAGTCCGGTTCGTCGGGCTTCGGGCAACCGGTCGTGCCGGGCCCGTTGGCGATGAAGCGCTGCAACAGGCCGGTGAGCGTCGCGAGTTCGTCGGCCGAGAAACCGTCGAGCTGCGCGTTGAGCGCGGTCGCGATCAGCGACGGCAGCGCGCGGGCCGCATCGGCGCCACGTTCGGTCAGCGTCAGCTCGATCATCCGGCGGTCCTGCTCGCTGCGCGAACGCGCGACCAGCCCCTTGCGTTCGAGCCGGTCGAGCATGCGCGTCATCGAACCGCTGTCGTACGACATCTTGCGGGACAGCTCGAATGGCGTGCGCGCATAGCCGCGCGACAGCAGCAGGATCACGCCGATCTGCTGCGCGGTGAGGTCGAGCGGCTCGAGCGCGCGGTCCATCCGCTCGACGAGCGCCTGCTTCGCCTTCGACAGGTAATAGCCGAGGCTCGTTTCCAGCGCGATGTTCTCGGGATCGTAGAGGCCGCCGGTCATGCGATTGCGCACGCAGCAACAGTGCGTTTCAGGTTAAAACGCGCCCAGTATCTTGAAAAATGATTGCTTAGTCAATATTATTTGAGGCAACCAGTTACGACGTGCATGTTGCACTGCCGGAGACTATGTTCTGACCGATTCGCCCGCGCTGCCGGGCACCCGAGGATGTTCGCGATGCTGTTCCTGAAAAATGCCGCCGGCGCGCTGCGCCGCAACCTGACCGATACCGCTCATCATGTGTTTTCCGGGCCGCACCGCGGCTGGAAGATCGCGCTGTACGTGACGATGCTGGTGGTACCGGGCGGCTCGCTCGCGGCGCTCGGGTTCGCATGGTTCGATCATCGCCGGCAGCGCAACGCGAAGGGCGGCGCACGCCGCACGAGCCAGCCGGCCGCGACGGAGCCGTCTTCATGGCGGCCCGCCGCCGAGCCCGTCCCGGTGCCCGTGCGCTGCCACTGACGCCGCGTCGCTCCCGCTTTCCCGACTGTCCTGCCTGTTCCGACTGATCGCCGGCCGCGGCCGCCGTCGCGCGTGTCTCGCCGCAAGCGATCCGTAATGGCCGGTAACCCGGCCGCTCGCGCCGGTAACACATTCCGGCCGCCGCGCACCGTACCCTTAGGGCTGCGCGGCTTCCCCGCCGTCAGTTACCATTTGTCCGCCAGCGGCATGACGACCGCATCGCGCGACGCCACTCGCCGGCCGTCGCGCCCAGACAGGAAAACCACGATGCCGTACGCCTCCCTCCCGCGCGCCCTTCGCCCGCTGAGCGCCGCCGTCGCCGTTGCGACGGCCGTGCTGCTCGCCGGCTGCGCCGTCGGGCCCGACTATCACCGGCCCGACACGTCGATTCCCGCCGCATTCAAGGAAGCGCCTGCCGGCTGGAAGGTCGCGCAGCCCGCCGATCGCGCCGACCGCGGCCCGTGGTGGACGGTCTACAACGATCCGCAGCTCGATGCGCTGATCGGCAAGCTCAATGCGTCGAACCAGACCATCGCGCAATCGGCGGCTGCATACCGGCAGGCGCGCGCGCTCGTCACCGAGGCGCGCGCCGCGTATTTCCCGACCGTCGGGCTGACCGCGTCGGGCTCGCGCGCCCGTACGCCGCGCACGTCGCTGTCGTCGGGCTCGTCGTCGAGTTTCGGCAGCGGCTCGTCCGGATCGATCGGCAACAGCTACAGCGTCGGCCTCGACGCGAGCTGGGAGCCCGACCTGTGGGGCAAGGTAAGCCGCACCGTCAGCGCGCAGCGCGCCGGCGAAGCGGCTGCCGCGGCCGATCTCGCGAACGCGCGGCTGTCGCAGCAGGCGCTGCTCGCGCAAACCTATTTCCAGCTGCGCACGTCCGATGCGCTGCAAAAGCTGCTCGACGACACCGTGAAGTCGTACGAACAGTCGTTGAAACTCACGCAGAACCAATATGCGCAGGGCGTCGCCGCGCGCGCGGACGTGATCCAGGCGCAGACGCAACTGCAGAGTGCGCAGGCCGCGTCGATCGACAACGGCGTCGCGCGCGCGCAGTACGAGCATGCGATCGCGACGCTGATCGGCGAACCGGCATCGACCTTCTCGCTGCCGCCGAACCCGCTCGCGGCCGAGCCGCCGATCACGCCGGTCGACGTGCCGTCCGCGCTGCTCGAGCGCCGGCCCGACATCGCGGCCGCCGAGCGCCGCGCAGCCGCCGCAAACGAACAGATCGGCGTCGCGATTTCCGCATTCTTCCCGACGCTCACGCTGTCGGCCACCGGCGGCTTCCAGAGTTCGGTGTGGTCGCAGCTGTTCACGCTGCCGGCGCGTTTCTGGACGGTCGGCCCGCAACTCGCGGCCACGCTGTTCGACGCGGGGCTGCGCGCCGCGCAGACCGACGCCGCGCGCGCGACCTACGACCAGGACGTCGCCGCGTATCGCCTCGCGGTGCTCACCGCATTCCAGGACGTCGAGGACAACCTCGCGTCGCAGCGCATCCTCGCGCAGGAAATCGACGTGCAGCGGCAGGCCGTCGACAGCGCCGAGCACGCGCTCGCGATCGTCACGAACCAGTACAAGGCCGGCACGGTCGCCTACCTGAACGTGCTGACCGCGCAGACCACCGCGTTCACCGCGCAGCAGAAGCTCGCGACGATCGCCGGGCAGCGGATGGTGTCGTCGGTCGGGCTCGTGAAGGCGCTCGGCGGCGGCTGGGATGCGTCGGACATGACGCGCGAAACGGGCGACATCGCTGCGCCGGCGCCCGTGCCGGCGTCCGATGCGGCCGCGCCCGCGGCGACCGCATCGTCGGCCGCCGCGCCGCTCGCGCAGAAGTAGGAAGAG
Organism: Burkholderia sp. DN3021; assembly: GCF_049805555.1. Lineage (NCBI taxonomy): Bacteria > Pseudomonadati > Pseudomonadota > Betaproteobacteria > Burkholderiales > Burkholderiaceae > Burkholderia > Burkholderia sp. DN3021. The sequence continues at coordinate 44,367 of NZ_JBNCAB010000055.1, forward strand.
AAGAGGGCGACGCGCGCGTCAGCGCATCGCGTCGCCGAAGATCAGCGACACCTCGTTGTTCCCGATCGGGTGACCGAGCAGGTTCAGCAGCCCCGCGAGGTTCGCCTGCTGCTCGGGCGCCGCATGCGCGGTGCCGCGGAACGATCCCTGGCCTGGGCCGAAGCTGCCGTGTCCGTCGAGGAACAGCGGGCCCTGCGTCGTCGACAGGTCGAGATCGGCGCCCGCCCCCTTCGCCTGCAGCACCGCGCGGTACGAACCGAGCGGCTTCACGCGCGACACGCGCGAACTCATCGAGTCGATCGTCACCGTCAACTGGCCGAACGCGTTGTTGCCGAACAGGCGCCAGTCGGTCCAGCCGAGCCGCACGTCGCCCTGCAGGTCGAGCGTATTGAACGGCGTGCCGAGCCCCGCGAGCAGCGACGCGGGCACGGCCATCGTGCCCGCCGACAGCACCGCGCCGCGCCACGTCGCATCGAGCGTGACGGCATCGGGCATCGCCTCGGTCTGGCGCATGCGCATCTGCACGCGCCCGGTCAGCAGCGGCCAGAAGCCCGTGGTCCATTCGACCCGGCCCGGCAGCAGCGTCGCCGCGCTCTGGTCGGCGCCCGGCGCGAGCATCAGCGTGCCCGAGCCGTGCCACAGCGACCCGTCCGGATCGACGAGATTCACGTGAGCGCCGGTCGCACGCGCGAACTGCGGCGCGATCCACGCGGCCGGCGCGAGCGCGACGAGCGTCACCGCCGTCGCGAGCCCGCCCGCCAGTACCCACGGCAATGCGGCGGCGAGCCGCTTCGTCCATGGCCTCATCGGCCGACCGCCACTTGCGTCGTCCGCTGCGTCATTTCTGCGTCGACGGTTGCATCACGGCCGTCAGGTCGACCTGGCCGTCGTCCTTCAGCGCGGTCGCGTGCGCCTCGCCGACCTGCACCTTGAACTGCCGGCGCGCATCGTCGAGCCACTGCGTCCACACCGGAAACGACACGTTCTTCATCTGGATCTGCACGCCGTTGCCGACGATCTGCACCTGCGCACCCTGCAGCCCGTGATCGGACAGCGACGCGGTCAGCGCGTCCTTCAGCGCCAGGCCGGTCGGCGCGACGCCCTGCGCGGCGGCCGTCAGCGACTTCGCCTCGTTCGCCTGCGCGGTCATCTGCGCGAGTTCGCGGCGCATTGTCGGCAGCTCGCGCTGGATCCGTGCGCGGCCTTCCTGCGCGGGCGACCACAGCACCGAATATGCGATCGCGACTGCCAGCACGGCTCCGCCCCAGCCGAGCAGCATCTTCTCGCGCGGCGAGCGCTCGCCCCAGAACTGGGTCAGCGTCTGGTTCAGTTGTTCCGTCTTCATGAGCGGCTCCGGATCGTCCATTTGCCCGTGTTGCTGTCGACTTCGCCGGACAGTCCGTTGCGCGCGAGGCGCTGCGTGAAATCGGGATCGACCTTGACCTCCGGCTTGAAGCCGACGTCGAGCCGCCGGTCGTGATAGTCGAGCGACGCGATGCCGTTCAGCGGCAGCGCGCCCATCGAGCGCGTCAACCCGCTCGCCAGCGCGAGGAAATCGTTCGGCGACAGCTCGCCGGCCGCCAGGCGCAACTGATCGAGCTGGCGCTGCATCTGCGCGGGCGGATCGAGCACCGTCGTCGTCTTCGGGAATGCGGACAGCAGCGTTTCGGTGATCTGCGCGGACAGCGCATCGCGCTCGCGCGACAGCTTCCACCAGTGCAGGTTCATCCCGACCACCGCGACGCCGAGCGTCGCCGCGACGAGTGCGATCGGCACGCGCAGGCGCTTCACCGTCGCACGGTCGAAGCGCCACGGCTGCGACTCGAATTCGAACTGGCACAGATCGAAACGCTCGGTTAGCGCACGCCGCGCGAACGTGTCGAACGACAGCGGCGCGGCGCCCGGCAGCAGCGGGCCGTCGGTGCGGCCGACCGACGCGAGCCGCGGCTCCGCGCCCGGCTCGCCGAGTTCGTACAGTTCGACGTCGCCGCCGCCCGCGAGC
>NZ_JBNCAB010000056.1:0-45372 GCF_049805555.1 Burkholderia sp. DN3021
ATGCGCCGGGCTATCCTCGGTTTTTAGGGGCGGGCGGTTCGACGCGGGCATGGGGGCGGGCTATCGTGGGTTAAAACTGGGAGTTACCGCGACATGGCGCGCGGGCCCGCCCAGGCCGGGCCCGCGCAGTTCAACGGAAAAGCCGGTCAGTGCTTGGCGTACTGGTTCATGTTCTCGGGCGTCACGAGCTCGAACGGCACGTTCACGAAGCGGTCGACGTTCTGCTTCTTCGCGAGCTTCAGCGCGGCGGCAACCGACTGCGCGCCCTGCCCGATCGCGTTCTGGTACACGGACACCTTCAGCTCGCCGCTCTTCATCGATGCGAGGCCGTCCGGCGTCGCGTCGATGCCGGCGACGACGGTCTTCGGCGTCCACTTGCGCGCGGCCTTCAGCGCGTTGATCGCGCCGATCGCCATCTCGTCGTTGTTCGACACGATCGCGTCGAACTTCGTCCCGGAGCTCAGCCAGTTCATCGTGATGTCCTGGCCCTGCGTGCGGCTCCACTTGCCTTCGCGCTTGTCGACGATCTTCATGCCCGAGCAGTCCTTCGTCGCGATCACGTCCTCGATGTCCTTGGTGCGGGCGCGCGCCGATTCGTTGGACAGCTCGCCCATCAGCACGAGGAGGTCGCCCTTGCCGCCGAGCAGCTTGCACACCTGGCGCGCCTGCAGCGTGCCCGACTGCTTCTCGTCGGACGCGACGACCGCGACGCCGGCCGGCAGCTTGTCGAAATCGACCGGCTTGCGGTTCACGTAGACGAGCGGGATCTTCGCCGCCGTCACCATCTTCGTGATCTTCGGCGTTGCGTCGGTGTCGACCGCGTTCACGATGATCGCGTCGACCTTCTGCGCGATCATGTTCTGAACCTGGCTCAACTGCTTGCCGACGTCGTTGCCGCCGTCCTCGATCTGCACCGTCGCACCGTCCTTCTTCGCTGCGTCGTTGATGCTGTTGCGCAGGATCGTCAGGAACGTGTCGTCGAACGACGCCATCGTCACGCCGATCTTCTCGGCGTGCGCGAGCGGCGCAGCCAGGATCGCGGCGGCCGCGACGGCCATCAGCTTGGTCTTCATGATCAATCTGTCTCCTCATCTCCGGGGGGCGGAAGACGGCGCGTTGCGCGCCGCCGGGCCGAGTCCGATACGGACTGAAGCATCCGGATGAAACTGTAGATCACTTCCTCGAAAATTTGGAAATTTATTTCTACGTGATTTCACCTAGGGAACTGGATTTCCAAAAAGTCTAGACTGCGTCCGTAGCCCGATTCCTTGCGGCAGGCAGCCTCGCGTCGTGCAGCGCACGTTGCGGACCGTCGCCGGAGGATCGGTCCCCTAAACTGCCGGCAACGCCGAACGCCGGCCGCGAGCGTGATACGTGATATGAGCCTGCTGAACTTTCCGAGTGACCGCCCCATCGATCTCGCCTGCCTCGGCCGCGTGGCCGTGGATCTCTATGCGCAGCAGTACGGCAGCCGCCTGGAGGACGCGCGCAGCTTCCAGATGTATCTCGGCGGCTCGTCGGGCAACGTCGCGTTCGGCGTGGCCCGGCTCGGGCTGAAGACCGCGATGATCTCGCGCGTCGGCGACGAGCAGATGGGCCGCTTCGTGCGCGAGACGCTCGAGCGCGAAGGCTGCGACACGAGCCAGCTGCAGACCGACCGCGAGCGCCTCACCGCGCTGGTGCTGCTCGGGCTGAAGGATCGCGACACGTTCCCGCTGCTGTTCGTGCGCGAGAACTGCGCGGACATGGCCGTGCGCGCCGACGAGATCCGCGAGGACTTCATCGCCGGCTGCCGCGCGCTCGCGATCACCGGCACGCATCTTTCGACGCCGGCCACGCGCGAAGCGTCGCTGACCGCGCTCGGCTACGCGCGCCGCCACGGCGTCGTGCGGATCCTCGATATCGACTACCGGCCCGTGCTGTGGGGGCTGACCGCGCGCGGCGCGGGCGAGAACCGCTACGTGCCCGACGCGCAGGTGACACGGCAGTTGCAGCAGGTGCTCGGCGAATTCGACCTGCTGGTCGGCACCGAAGAGGAATTCCTGATCGCGGGCGGCGTGCCGCACGACCTGATCGGTTCGTTGCAGGCGGTGCGCGGGATCACGAACGCCACGCTGGTCGTCAAGCGCGGCGCGCTCGGCTGCTGCGTGATCGAAGGCGACATCCCGGCGCGCATCGACGATGCGCCGACCTTCCTCGGCGAACGCGTCGAGGTGCTCAACGTGCTCGGCGCGGGCGATGCGTTCCTGTCGGGCCTGCTGTCGGGGCTGCTGCGCGGCCGCGACTGGGCCGAATCGACGCGCATCGCGAACGCATGCGGCGCGATCGTCGTGTCGCGCCATGCGTGCTCGGCCGCGATGCCGACGCCGGCCGAACTCGCGCACTGGTTCGACGGCAGCCGCAATCCCGTGGTCGACGCGGACCGCACGCTCGCGCACCTGCATCGCGTCACGGTGCCGCGCCGCGAATGGGACGACCTGTGCGTGATGGCGTTCGACCATCGCAGCCAGTTCTACGAACTCGCGGTGCAGGCCGGCGCGGACGAGGCGCGGATCAAGACGCTGAAGCGCCTGCTCGTGCGCGCGGCCGAACAGGTCGAGCGCGATCGTCATATCGAAGGCCATGTCGGCGTGCTGATCGACGGCGGCGCGTACGGCAGCGACGCGCTCGCGTCGGCCACCGGGCGCGGCTGGTGGGTCGGCCGCCCGGTCGAGCTGCCGGGTTCGCGGCCGCTGCGCTTCGACGAGACGCGCTCGGTCGGCTCGTCGCTCACGCACTGGCCGACCGAGCAGGTCGTGAAGTGCCTGGTCCACTATCACCCCGACGACGACGTCGACCTGCGCGTCGCGCAGGAGCAGCGCGTGCTCGAGCTGTGGGAAGCCACGCGCGCCAGCGGCAACGAGCTGCTGCTGGAAGTCATTCCGCCGCGCGCGGTCACGCCGGCCGGCACCGAGGACGATGCGGTGCTGCGTGCGGTCGCGCGCTTCTACAACCTCGGCGTGATGCCCGAATGGTGGAAGCTGTCGCCGCTGAGCGCCGACGGCTGGGCGCGGCTCGCTACGCTGATCGCCGAGCGCGACCCGCATTGCCGAGGCGCGGTGATCCTCGGGCTGAACCAACCGCTGCAATATCTCGTCGACAGCTTCCGCTCGGCGACCAACCCAATCGTCAAGGGCTTCATGGTCGGGCGCACGCTGTGGGCCGATGCGTCGCTGAACTGGCTCGCCGGCCGGATCGACGACCAGGCGCTGATCGACGAAGTCGCCGGCAACTTCGCGCAACTCGTGGACGCGTGGCTCGGCCGCCGGGGCGCCGCGCGCGCCGCCGCGGCCTGATGCGCGCGCCCGTCATGACCGATCCGATCCTTCTTCACCGACCGACGATGACCCCTACCGTGAGACTGACCGTCAGCCAGGCGCTCGTGCGCTACCTGGCCGCCCTGCGCGCCGAAGTCGTCCAGCCCGACGGCCGCACCGAGATCCTGCCGTACTGCGGCGGCGTGTTCGCCATCTTCGGCCACGGCAACGTGGCCGGGCTCGGCGAAGCGTTGCACGCCGAGAAAGACCGGCTGCCGACGTTCCGCGCGCACAACGAACAAGGGATGGCCAACGCGGCCGTCGCGTTCGCGAAAGCGAATTTCCGCCAGCGGATGATGGCCGCGACGTCGAGCATCGGCCCCGGCGCGACCAACATGCTGACGTCGGCCGCGCTCGCGCACGTCGGCCGGCTGCCGCTGCTGCTGCTGCCCGGCGACGTGTTCGTGTCGCGGCTGCCCGACCCGGTGCTGCAGCAGGTCGAGGATTTCGAACAGGGCGACGTCAGCGCGAACGACTGCTTCCGCCCCGTCACGCGCTACTTCGACCGGATCACGTCGCCCGAGCAACTGCTCGTCGCGCTGCCGCGCGCGATCCAGGTGATGACCGACCCCGCGCAGTGCGGCCCCGTCTGTCTCGCGCTGCCGCAGGACGTGCAGACCTTCGCGTACGACTGGCCCGAGGCGTTCTTCGCGCCGCCGGTGATCCGGATGCGCCGGCCGCCGGCCGACCCGCTCGAGCTCGCCGACGCGCTCGACGTGCTGAAGGCCGCGAAGAAGCCGCTGATCGTCGCCGGCGGCGGCGTGCTGTACAGCCAGGCATGGGACGCGCTGCGCGCGTTCGCCGACACGCACGGCGTGCCGGTCGCCGAATCGCAGGCCGGCAAGGGCAGCCTCGCGTGGGATCACCCGCTGAACCTCGGCTCGATCGGCGTGACGGGCTCGCCCGCCGCGAACCGCGCGGCCGCGCAGGCCGACGTCGTGCTCGCGGTCGGCACGCGGCTGCAGGACTTCACGACCGGCTCGCACGCGCTTTACGGCGACGCGACGCTGCTGAGCCTGAACGTGCAGCCGTTCGACGCGGGCAAGAAACGCGGCCGGCAGCTGGTCGCCGATGCGCGCACGGGCCTCGGCCAGTTGTCCGCCGCGCTGGCCGGCTGGCGCGCCGACGCGGCGTGGACGGCCGCCAACCGCGACCAGGCCGCCGCGTGGAACGCACGCGTGACCGAACTGACGACGCGCGTGCCGAAGGATACGCTGCCGTACGACGCGGACGTGATCGGCGCGGTGCGCGACTCCGCGGCCGACGCGGGGCGCGACAGCGCGCGCGGCGATCTCGTCGTGTGCGCGGCCGGCACGCTGCCGGCCGAGCTGCACAAGCTGTGGCGCAGCGGCGTGCCGGGCAACTACCACATGGACTATGCGTATTCGTGCATGGGCTACGAGGTCGCGGGCGGCCTCGGCGCGAAGCTCGCGCGGCCCGAACGCGAAGTGATCGTGATCGTCGGCGACGGCTCGTACATGATGCTCAACGCCGAGCTCGCCACTTCCGTGATGCTCGGCCGCAAGCTGATCGTCGTGATCCTCGACAACCGCGGCTACGGCTGCATCGAGCGGCTGCAGCTGAATTGCGGCGGCGCGAGCTTCAACAACATGCTCGACGACTGCGTGCCGGAAGGCGGCGCGCGCTCGACGATCGACTTCGCGATGCATGCGCGCGCGATGGGCGCCGACGCCGTGCACGTGCGCGACGTCGGCGAGCTGCGCGGCGAAATGAAGCGCGCGCGCGCGGCGAAGACGAGCCAGGTGCTCGTGATCGACACCACGCACAAGCGCACGACCGACGACGGCGGTGCGTGGTGGGAAGTCGCGGTGCCGCAGGTATCCGAGCGCGCCGGCGTCGAGCAGGCGCACCGCGCGTATCTCGACGCAAAGACCCGGCAGCGGCGCTGATGCCGCGCGCTGCCTGCCCACCCGCCCCGCGAAAAACACCTTCGAACCAAGGAAGCACCTCATGAGCTGGAACGTCCGCATCGGTATCAATCCCCTGTCGTGGATGAACGACGACCTGCCGTCGCTCGGCGGCGAGACGCCGCTCGAAACGGCGCTGAAGGAAGGCGCCGAAATCGGCTACGCGGGCTTCGAGCTCGGCAACAAGTTTCCGAAGACGGGCCCCGAGCTGAAGGCGAAGCTCGCCGAGTTCGGGCTCGTGTGCGTATCGGGCTGGTATTCGGGCTTCCTCGCGGAAGTCGAACCGGGCATGACCGACGCCGATGCGCTCGCCGCGGAAATCGAACGCTGCCGCGCGCACATGACGAAGCTGCAGTACAACGACGTGAAGGTCGTCGTCTACGGCGAATGCGCGGGCACGATCCAGGGCAGCATCGACACGCCGGTCGCGAAGCGGCCGCGCTTCGTCGACGACGCGGCATGGCAGCGCTACGCGGCGCGCCTCGACGCATTCGGCGCGCACCTGCTCGACACGTACGGAATCAAGCTCGCCTACCATCACCACATGGGCGCGTACGTCGAGTCGCCCGACGACGTCGACCGGCTGATGGCGCTGACCGATCCGGCGAAGGTGTTCCTGCTGTTCGACACCGGCCACGCATATTTCGGCGGCGCGGCCGACCCGGTGACGCTGCTGAAGAAGCACGTGTCGCGCGTGGTCCACGTGCATTGCAAGGACGTGCGGGCGCAGGTCGTCACGCAGGCGCGCAACGACGGCTGGAGCTTCCTGAACGGCGTGATCAACGGCACCTTCACGGTGCCCGGCGACGGTGCGCTCGACTACGAAGCGACGCTGCGCACGCTGAAGGACGCCGGTTACGAAGGCTGGCTCGTCGTCGAGGCCGAGCAGGATCCGGCCGTCGCGCCGAGCTACGCGTATGCGAAAAAGGGCTACGAGTCGCTGCGCGCGATCGTCGACCGGTTGAGCGCGTGAGCACGCAAGTGCCCGAACGCTTGAGCCCTACTCTATTGCGGAGCCCCACCCCATGACGATTTCTCCCCTGCTGGTCAAGGCATCCGCCGACCGCGAAATCTGCAACGTCACGCCCGAGTCGGCCGGCTGGAAGCATGTCGGTTTTCGCGCGCTGCGCCTGAAGGCCGGCGACACCGAAACGCTCGACACCGGCGCGCGCGAGCTGTGCGTCGTCGTGCTCACCGGCACGGTGCGCGCGGACGTCGACGGCGAAACCTACGATGCGCTCGGCAAGCGCGACAGCGTCTTCGAGGACGTGTCGCCGGACGCGCTGTACGTGCCGGGCGGCAAGACCGTCACGCTGGTCGCGACGCGCGATGCGGAAATCGCGCTGTGCACCGCGCCATACGCGAGCGGCGACAAGCCGGTGCGGCGCCTCGACGGCGAACGGATGCGCCGCTCGGTGCGCGGGCAAGGCACCAACACGCGCTATGTGTGCGACATCCTGATGGGCGACAACCCGGCGGCCGACCGGCTGCTGGTGGTCGAGGTCGTCACGCCGGCCAGCCATTCGAGCAGCTATCCGCCGCACAAGCACGACCGCGACGCGGCACCCGACGAGACCTCGCTCGAAGAAACCTACTACCACCGGATCGACCCGCCGCAGGGTTTCGCGTTCCAGCGCGTGTACACGGACGACCGCAGCCTCGACGAAGCATGCGCGGTCGAGAACCACGACGTCGTGATGGTGCCGCGCGGCTACCACCCGGTCGTCGCGCCGCACGGCTACAACCTGTACTACCTGAACGTGATGGCCGGGCCGAGCCGCGCGTGGGCATTCAAGAACGACCCCGCGCACGAGTGGATGCTCGACGCGGCGCCGAAGCGCTGAACGAACCACGGGCAAGCGCGCGGCACGTGACGAGGCGACGCCGGCGCGCGAACACGACTTGCGACGATACGGAGCCGCCATGGTGACGACCTTCCTGCGCATCGATCACGCCGCGCCGCACACGGCGCTGCCGCGCTTCAATGCCGACGTCGCGCGCCGGCTCGGGGAAATCGCGGTCAATATCGCGTCGCGCCGCGGGCTGCCGATCGCGGTCGGCATCGTCGGCGAAGCGGCACCGCTGTTCTACTGCGCGCTCGACGGCAGCCGTGCGGAAGACAGCGACGCGATCCGCCGCCGGCAGAACACGGTGCTCCGTTTCGGCCTGAGTTCGCTCGAGGTCGGCGAGCAGTTTCGCCGCGCCGGCTGGTCGCTGCGGTCGCAGGGCCTGTCGGACGAAGACTATGCACTCGACGGCGGCGGCGTGCCGTTGCGAGTCGCCGGCGCCGGCCTCGTCGGTGCGATGACGATCGCGGGGCTCGACTCCGAGCGCAATCACGCGCTCGTCGTCGAGAGCCTGCGCTGGCACGTCGGCGCGAACGCGCTGGCGATGATCGCTTGACGACGTAATCGGCACCATCGACACACGTGCGCCGATGGTGCCGATTTGCCGTATCGCGGGATCAGTTCAACCCGCCGCTCACGACGAGGTGTTCGCCGGTCATCCAGCGCGCATCGTCCGACGCGAGGAACACGGCGACCGACGCGATGTCGTTCGGCTCGCCGAGGCGGCCGAGCGGCGTCTGGCCAAGCACCTGCGCTTCGAGATCGGAACCGATGATGCCCGCGCTGTGCGTGCCCTCGGTCACGATCATGCCCGGGTTGATCGCGTTCACGCGGATCTTGCGCGGGCCGAGCTCGAGCGCGAGCACGCCGGTGATCGCGTCGACCGCGCCCTTGGTGCCGCTGTAGACGGCGCTGGCGGGCGGCGTGATGCTGGTCACCACCGAGCTGATGTTGATGATGCTTGCGCCTTCGCCGAGATGCTTGACGGCCGCCTGCGTCGTCAGCAGCACGCCGAACACGTTCGTATCGAACTGCCGGCGGTAATGTTCTTCGGTGATCGCTTCGATCGGCGCGAATTCGTACACGCCGGAATTGTTGACGAGCACGTCGAGACGGCCGTACGTGTCGATTGCCGTATCGACGATGCGCTGCGCGTCGGCTGCCTTCGACACGTCGCCGCCGACCGCGACCGCGCGGCCGCCGGCTTCGACGATCGCGCTCACCACCGCGTCGGCGCCCGCCTTACTGCTCGCGTAATTGACGACGACCGACGCGCCTTCTGCGGCCAGCGCCCTCGCGATCGCGGCGCCGATGCCCTTCGAACCGCCCGTGACGATCGCTACCTTGCCTGTCAGCTTGCTCATGATTTCATTCCTCAGTCAGATGACTATCGATGGATGGCGCCGGTTGCCGCATCGATGCGGCGGCCCGGCATGAGTAGCAATTTAAGGCGCCGCGCGGCGGCGATAAAGCGGCTCGACGCGAATTGTCTGGCGGGGCCAGCCGAACAATCGGTTCGGCGCCGTCAGCCGGCGCTCAGCCACGCGTTGGCGATGTCTGCGCCCAGGCCGTCGAGCGCGCCGTCGTAGACGATCCGTCCGCGCCCCATTACCGCGACGCGCGTCGTCAACCTCGGCGCAAGCTGCAATCGCTGTTCGATCAGCACGATCGCGACGCCGTCGGCCTGCAGTGCGGCGAGGCACGCGCCGACTTCGTCGACCGCGAGCGGCGCGAGCCCTTCGGCCGGTTCGTCGACGATCAGCACGCGCGGGCTGCCGGCGAGCGCACGCACCAGCGCGAGCACCTGCTGCTCGCCGCCCGACAGCCGACCTGCCTTCACGTCCGCGCGCGCGGCCAGCAGCGGAAAACGGTCGAACAGGCGTTCGAGCGCCGCGCGTTCGGCCGCGCCACGCGTGCCGCGCAACCCCAGCTTCAGGTTGTCGCGCACCGTCAGCAGCGGAAACACATCGCGGCTTTCGGCAACGTAAGCGACACCGCGCCGCGCGATCTCGAACGTGCGCGCGCCCGCGCATTCGGCGCCGGCGATGCGCACCGAGCCGGCCGTGCGCACGAGCCCCATCACGGCCTTCGCGAGCGTCGAGCGCCCCGAGCCGTTGCGGCCGAGCAGCGCGAGCGTCTCGCCCGGCGCGAGCGCGAGATCGACGCCGTCGAGCACGGGCTGCATCCCGTACCACGCGCGCAGGTCGCGAATGTCGAGCAGTGCGCTCGTCATACGCTGCCCTCGCCGAGATACGCGGCGCGCACCGCCGGATCGGCGCGGATCGCATCGGGCTCGCCGGTCGCGACCACCGTGCCGCGCACGAGTACCGTGATGCGTTCGGCGAAGCCGAACACCGCATCCATGTCGTGCTCGATCATCAGCACCGTGCGGCCCTGCGTCGTCGCGCGGATCAGCGCGATCATCCGCGCCGCCTGCGTGCGGCTCATGCCGGCCGTCGGCTCGTCGAGCAGCAGCGTGCGCGCGCCGCTCGCGAGCGCGATGCCGAGATCGAGCGCGCGCTGCTCCGCATAGCTCAGCTCGGCGGCCAGCGTGTCGCGCCGCGCGTCGAGACCGATGTCGTGCAGCACGCGCGCGGCCGCGAGATCGACCGACGCCGATTCGCGCAGCCGGTTCCACCAGCGCCGCCGCTCGGCCGGCGCGTGCAGCGCCGCGCAGCGCAGGTTGTCGAACACGGTCAGCCGCGCGAACGCGCTCGTCTGCTGGAAACTGCGGCCGATGCCGAGGCGGCTCGCGACGACCGGCCCGCGCCCGCGCAGCTCGACGCCGTGCAGCACGACGCGCCCGCGGGTCGGCCGCGTCGCGCCCGCGATCACGCCGAACAGCGTCGACTTGCCTGCGCCGTTCGGCCCGATCAGCGCATGGCGCTCGCCGGCCGCGATGCTCAGCTCGACGCCGTCGAGCACGGTCTGCGCGCCGAAACGCTGCGTGACGCCATGCAGCGCGATCGCGTTGCCGTTCATCGCCCGCCCTCCCGCTTGCCGACCCGCGTGCCCTGCACGAGCCGCGCACGCCAGCCCCACAGCAGCGTGCCGATGCCGGCCGCCGAGCACGCAACGGCCCAGCCGGCCGGCGTATCGGCGTCGATGCCCCAGGCGCCGAACGCGAAGCCCGTGCCGTCGTCCTGCGCGAAGCGCCACGCATAACCGAGTTCGGCCGCGCAGACGATCGCAACGCCCCAGAACACGCACGCGCCGACGCCGCACAGCATGCGCCACCGCTCGGCCGCCGGCGCGCCGCGGCGCAACGTATGCGCGAGCGCTTGCGCGATGCCCGCGATCCCGCGCGGCGCAGCCACGACGATCACGACGAACAAGACGCCGAGATACAGCGCCCACGCACGCGACACGCCCGCGACGACGATGCTCAGCGCGGTCAGCATGGCCGCGCCGGCCGGCGGCCCGAAGAACGCGCCGGTGCCGCCGATCACCGCGGCGATCAGCACGGTCGCCGAGCGCGCCATCGACACGCTGTCGGGCGTCGCTATTTCGACGTCGATCAACGTCAGCGTGCCGGCGATGCCTGCGAAGAACGACGCGCAAGTGACCATCGCGAGCCGCACGCGGCGCGGATCGGTGCCGAGCGCGGCAACGCGTTCCGGGTTGTCGCGCACCGCGTTCGCGAGCCGCGCGAGCGGCGTGCGCGTCAGCGCATGCATGGCCCACGCCGACACGACGCACCATGCGGCGATCACCGCGTATGCCTGCACCGGCGCGCCGAAATGCCAGCCGCCCCACGGCGTGCCGCTCGCGCGATCGATCGGCACGCCGCCGATGCCGCCGAACCACGCGGGCACGCTCCACGCGGCGGCCGCGACGCATTCGCCGAGCCCGAGCGTGATCATCGCGAACGCAGTGCCTGAACGGCGCGTCGCGAGCAGACCGGCGACGAAGCCGAAGCCCGCGCCGGCCATGCCGCCGACGAGCGGCAGCAACGGCAGCGGCCCGCCGAAGCGGTTGAACCAGTGCGCGGCCGCGAATGCGCCGAGGCCCGCGAACGCCGCATGCCCGAACGACAGCAGCCCGGTCGTGCCGAGCTGCAGGTTGTACGACAGCGCGAGCACGACGAGCGCGGCCGTCTGCGCGAGATAGCCGAGCACTGCGCCGTGCGGCCACAGCCACGCGGGCAGCGCGACGCACGCGGCGAACAGCGGCCAGCGCGCAAGGCCGGCGAGCGCGTGGCTACGCATCGGCGCGCTCGCCGAACAGCCCGCGCGGCCGTGCGACCAGCACCGCGACGAGCAGCAGGTACGGCACCAGCGGCGCCAGCTGCGCGATCGACACCGTGGCCACGCTGTCGGGCAGCGCGACGCCGGCCCATTGCGCGAGATCGCGCAACGACGTGTCGCTCGCGGCCGCGAAGGTCTGCGCGAAACCGACCGCGAGCGACGCGGCGAACGCGCCGCCGAGCGAACCGAGCCCGCCGATCACGACGACCGCGAACACGACCGACCCGACGGTCTCGGCCAGCGCGGGTTCGATCACCGCGAGCGGCGCGCCGATCACGCCGGCCAGCGCCGCGAGCGCGGTGCCCGCGCCGAACAGCGCCGTCATCACGCGCGGCACGTCGTAGCCGAGCGCCTCGACGGCCGCGCGATGCGTGAGCGCCGCGCGCACGATGAGCCCGATGCGCGACACGCGCAGCAGCGCGCCGAGCGCGACCAGCATCGCCGTCGACATCCCCATCATGAACAACCGGTAGCGCGGCAGCGCGAGGCCGAATACGGTCACGGGTGCGCCGTCGAACAGCGTCGGCACGGGCGCCGGCAGCGGCGCGAGCCCCCACAGCAGTTTCGCGCCCTCGCCGATCAAGTACGCGAGGCCGAAGGTCAGCAGCAGCTCGCTCGTATGGCCGCGCGCCTGCACGCGGCGCAGCAGAGCGCGTTCGCAGCCGGCGCCGAGCAGCCCGACCGCGAGCGGCGCGAGCACGAGCGCGGGCCAGAAGCCCGCGCGCGCCGCGATGCTGTAGCCGAGATACGCGCCGAGCATGTAGAAGCTCGCATGCGCGAAGTTCAGCACGCCCTGCACGCTGAAGATCAGCGTGAGACCCGCCGACAGCATGAACAGCAGCAAACCGTAGCTGAGGCCGTTGAAGGCCTGGAGCGCGACCGCGTGCACCGCGAACCGTCAGGCCGCGAGCGGGTCGAGCGCGGCGCGCAGCGCGTCGGGCAGCGGCACCGGGCGACGCGTGCCGCGATCGACGTACACGTGCACGAAATGCCCCTGCGCGGCGGGCGATGCGTCGCCTTGCGCAAACAGCCCGACCTCGTAGCGCACGCTCGACGTGCCGAGCCTCGCGACGCGCAGCCCCGCGTCGACCGACTGCGGAAACACGAGCGGCGCGAAGTAGTTGCACTGCGTCTCGACGACGAGCCCGATCGTCTGCCCGTGCTCGACGTCGAGCACGCCCGTGCGGATCAGGTACTCGTTCACGACGGTGTCGAAGTAGCTGTAGTAGACGACGTTGTTCACGTGCCCGTAGACGTCGTTGTCCATCCAGCGGGTCGTGATCGGCAGGAAGTGGCGGTAGGCGTCGCGGGAACGCGGCTGCGGCTTGTCGGACATGGCGATGGCGGTCAGGACGATGGGGACGATGGGGACGATGAAGACGAAGCGCGGCGGCCGGGTGGCACGGCGCGCCGGCAACAGGCGAAGCGCCGCGTCGCGGTCGCGCGCGGCACGGCGGATGAAACCCTGCGGACGGGCCGGCCCGTCACTGCCCCGGCCGGTCGACGAATTCGAAATCGAGGCCGCGCGCGCGCATCCAGTCGGCGAGCGCGACGCCCGTGCCGGCGCGCCACGGGCGCAGCAGCGGCGGCTCGACGAGCCGGTATTCGAGCAGTTCGGGCGACAGCGCGACCGTGCCCGACGCGCGCACGTGGTACGCGATGATCAGTTCGTTCTTGCGGATGAATTCGTAGACGCCGACGAGCGACACGTGCTCGGCCTTCAGCGCCGTTTCCTCGAACACCTCGCGCGCGATGCCGTCCTCGGGCGTTTCGCCGTTTTCGAGGAAACCGGTGATCAGCGCGAACATCCCTTCGGGCCAGGCCGCATTGCGCGCGAGCAGGATCTTGCCGTCGAGCTCGACGATCGCGGCGACGACGGGCAGCGGATTGTTCCAGTGGACATAGCCGCAGGTATCGTCGGGGCACGCCTGGCGGACGCGGCCGCCCTCATGTTCGGGATCGGCGCGCTCGGTCAGCGGGCTCGCGCAGCGCGGGCAAAAGCGGTAATCGGCGGTGGTCATCGATGGGGATCTGGCGGACGCCCGGCGGCCGCCTGCCGGCCGCCCGCGCACCCGCTCGGCGCGGGAAAGGCTTCCATTCTAGCGAGTTTGCGCGCGCCGCAGACGATCCGGCCCCGCCGGCGTCAGCGTCGCAGGCGGCCCTTTGCCGCGATCGCCGCGAAGCCGGCGGCACCCACGAGCAGAGCGGCCACCGCGACCCACAGCGCGGGGGAAAACGACCCGAAGCGCGCGGCAAGCGGCGCCGCGACGAGCGGCCCGATAATCTGCCCGACCCCGTACGACGCGGTCGCATAGCCCATCAGCCCGGCCGCGCGCTCGCCGTGCAGGCGCCGCGCCTCGCGCATCGCGAACAGCGTGATCGCGGTGAACGGCAGCCCGAGCAGCGCGCTGCCGACCGAGAAGCCGAGCGCGTTCGGCCACACGATCCCGGCCGCGATGCCGAGCGCCTGTGTCGCGCAGCCGGCCGCCAGCAGCAGTCGGTTGTCCCAGTGCCCGGGCAGCCGCGCGGCGGCGATCGCGCCGACGATCAGCGCCGCGCCGAACATCGGCCAGAACAGGTCGGGCCACGGCGAACCGGCCGGCAGCACGGCGCTTGCGATCACGGGCAGGAACGTCGCGGTGATGATGTAGCCGAAGCCCGGCGTCCCGTACAGCACGACGAGCCACGCCGCATCGGCTCGATGGCGGCGCGCGTCGGCCGGCGCCGCGGAGGCCGCCGAGGCCGCGGAGGCCGCGTGCGGCGTGGTGCCGGCCGGCGGCACGGCTTGCGCCGGCGCGACCGCAAAGGTGCGCCAGATCGCGACCGACAGCACGGCCGACAGCGCCGCGAAGCCGAGCCAGCCCGACGCTGCTGGCCGGCCGACCAGCGCGCTGCCGATCAGCCCCGTCAGCACGATGCCGACGCCGGGCCCCGCGTAGATCACTCCGCTCCACTCGGGCGCGTGCAGTTCGGCCAGGCGCCGCAGCCCCCATTGCGATACGAACACGAACGTCCACGCGCTGACGACGCCCGCGACGAAGCGCACCGCGAGCCACACGGGCAGCAGGTGGCCGATGCCCATCGCGGCGGTGAGCAGCACGGTGGCCGCGAGCCCGAAGCGGACCATCCGCGCGGGCGCGACGCGCAGCGCCGCGCAACTGACCGCGCCTGCGAAGTAACCCGCATAGTTCGCCGATGCGAGCCAGCCGCCGGCCTTCAGGCCGATCGAGCCGTCCGCGAGCATCAGCGGCAGCAGCGGCGTGAACGCGAAACGGCCGACGCCGAGCACGACGGCGAGGCCGACCATGCAGGCCAGCGCAGCCGCGCGGGCGCGTCGGTCGGCCTGATCGGACGGAAGCGCGCCGGCGGCGGCGGTCGGGGCATCGGAGCGGGACATGGCGGCAAGGGCCGGAGCACGACGCGCCGGCCGGATCGGAAACCGGAATGCATCCATCGTAGCTTGACCAGACGATCTCGAAAAATGAATAATTAAGAATCCATCCATCGCTTGGAGAGAATCATGGATCTGGCGGCGCTGGCGATTTTCCGGGCGGTCGTGCGCGAGAACGGCGTGACGCGCGCGGCGGCGAAGCTCAATCGCGTGCAGTCGAACGTCACGACGCGCATCAAGCAGCTCGAGGAAGAACTCGGCGCCGCGCTGTTCGTGCGCGACGGCCGCCGGCTCGTGCTGACGCCGGCCGGGCACACGCTGCTGCCGTATGCGGAGCGGCTGCTGGCGCTCGCCGACGAGGCGCGCGACGCGGTGCGCGAGGACACGCCGCGCGGGCGGCTGCGGCTCGGCACGATGGAAAGCACCGCCGCGAGCCGGCTGCCGACCGTGCTCGCGCGCTATCACCATGCATGGCCCGACGTGTCGCTCGAACTGGTGACGGGTACGACGGGCTGGCTGATCGGCAAGGTGCGCGACTTCGAGATCGACGCCGCGCTGTTCGCGCGCCCGCCCGCGCCGGACACGCTGCCCGACACGTTCGAGACGGTGCCGGTCTTCCGCGAGGATCTGGTGCTGCTCACGCCGCTCGGCCATCCGCCGGTGCGCACGCCGCGCGACGTGATCCTGCCGACGCTGATCGCGTTCGAGCGCGGCTGCGCGTATCGCAAGTACGCCGAGCAGTGGTATGCCGCGCATGGGATGAAGCCGGCGCGCGTGCTCGAACTCGGCTCGTATCACGCGATCGTCGCGTGCGTCGCGGCCGGCGCGGGCATCGCGGTCGCGCCGCGTTCGGTGCTCGACCTGCAGCCCGAGACCGGCAACATCGCCGCGCACACAATTGCCGAACTCGCAGGCATCGATACGCTGCTCGCGTGGCGGCAGGGTTACGCGTCGGCGGCGCTCGCCGCGCTGCGCGACGCGCTTGGCGAAGCCGCGCAGCAGCCGGACCCGGCGCAGAAGCCGCGCGTGGCGCAGCCGGCCTGACGCGATCCGCCGACGGACGCACGACGACGCACCCGCGCGCCGCCCGTCTGCATGGCTGGCTACCGCTCGTACGTCAGGCATGGCGGCGGATCAGCCACCCGCACCCCGTGCAAACGCAAAACGACCCGACCGGCCAATGGCCGATCGGGTCGTTTCGTTTCATGCGATTCCGCCAACAGAACCGCGCGGTGCCGGCCGGCGCTCCGCCCTCGCGGGCGCCGCGCCGGCCGGGCCGATCAAAGGCGCTCTTCGACCCAGCCCTTGACGCCGGCCAGCGCGCCCGGCAGGTTCGCCGGCTCGGTGCCGCCTGCCTGCGCCATGTCCGGACGGCCGCCGCCCTTGCCGCCGACCTGCTGCGCGACGAAGTTCACGAGCTCGCCGGCCTTGACCTTCTTGCTCGCGTCGGGCGTGACGCCCGCGATCAGGCTGACCTTGCCGCCTTCGACGGCCGCCAGCACGATCGCCGCGCTCTTCAGCTTGTCCTTCAGCTTGTCGACCGTTTCGCGCAGCGTCTTCGCGTCGGCGCCGTCGAGCGTCGCGGCCAGCACGTACACGCCACCGATTTCGACGGCCTGCTGCGCGAGCTCGTCGCCTTGGCTCGATGCGAGCTTCGACTTCAGCGCGCCCAGTTCCTTCTCGAGCGACTTCACCTGGTCCTGCACCTGCGCGATGCGCTGCGTGAGCTCCGACGGCTGCGCCTTCAGCGCGGCCGCCGCTTCGTTCATGCGGGCGTCGAGATCCTGCACGAAGCGCACCGCGTTGTCGCCGGTGATCGCCTCGACGCGGCGGATGCCGGCCGCGACGCCGCCTTCGACGACGATCTTGAAGAAGCCGATGTCGCCGGTGCGGTGCACGTGCGTGCCGCCGCACAGTTCGCGCGAGAAGCCGAGGTCGAGCACGCGCACTTCATCGCCGTATTTCTCGCCGAACAGCGCCATCGCGCCGCCCTTCACCGCTTCGTCGTACGGCATCACGCGCACGATGCCCGGCGCGTTCGCGAGGATTTCGTTGTTGACGATCTGCTCGACGCGACGGATTTCGGCGTCGGTCATCGGCGCGTTGTGCGCGAAGTCGAAACGGGTTTTTTCGGCGTCGACCAGCGAGCCCTTCTGCTGCACGTGCGCGCCGAGTACCTCGCGCAGCGCCTTGTGCATCAGGTGGGTGGCCGAGTGGTTGCGCTGCGTGCGCGCACGGCGGTGCGCGTCGATTTCCGCGCGCAGCACGTCGCCGACCTTCAGCGTGCCCTGCTCGAGCGAGCCGTGGTGGCCGATCACGTCGGCCTGCACCTTCAGCGTATCGGCCACCGCGAAGCGCGTCGACGCATTCGCGAGCACGCCCTGGTCGCCGACCTGGCCGCCCGATTCCGCGTAGAACGGCGTGTGGTCGAGCACGACGACCGCATCCTGGCCGGTCTTCACTTCGCTGACCGACGAGCCGTCGATGTACAGCGCGACGACCTTCGCGTCGTCGAACGCGATTTCCTCGTAGCCGTGGAAGGTGGTCTTCGCGCCCGTGTATTCGAGGCCCTGCGTGGCCTTGAACTTGCCGGCCGCGCGCGCCTGCTCGCGCTGGCGCGCCATCGCGTCGTCGAATGCCGGCTCGTCGACCGTCATGCCGCGCTCGCGGCACACGTCGGCCGTGAGGTCGAGCGGGAAGCCGTAGGTATCGTGCAGCTTGAACGCGAGTTCGCCGTCCAGCACCTTGCCGCCCTTCGCTTCGACGTCGGCCAGCGCGCCCTCGAGGATCGACATCCCGTGCTCGATCGTTTCGAAGAAGCGCTCTTCTTCCTGCCGCAGCACGTCGGTCACGCGCTGTTCGGCTTCCTTCAGCTCCGGATACGCGCCGCCCATCTCGGCGACGAGGTCGGCCACCAGCTTGTGGAAGAACGAACCCTTGCGGCCGAGCTTGTAGCCGTGGCGGATCGCACGGCGCACGATCCGGCGCAGCACGTAGCCGCGGCCTTCGTTGCCGGGGATCACGCCGTCGACGATCAGGAACGAGCACGCGCGGATGTGATCGGCGATCACCTTCAGCGAGTTGTTGTTCAGGTCGCTGATCTCGGTCACGCGCGCGGCGGCCTTGATCAGGTTCTGGAACAGGTCGATCTCGTAATTGCTGTGCACGTGCTGCAGCACCGCGGCGAGGCGCTCGAGGCCCATGCCGGTGTCGACGGACTGCTTCGGCAGGCGCGTCATGTTGCCCTGCGCGTCGCGGTTGAACTGCATGAACACGAGGTTCCAGATCTCGATGTAGCGGTCGCCGTCTTCCTCGGCCGACCCCGGCGGGCCGCCCCACACGTCCGGGCCGTGGTCGTAGAAGATTTCCGTGCACGGGCCGCACGGGCCCGTATCGCCCATCGTCCAGAAGTTGTCGGACGCGTAGCGCGCGCCCTTGTTGTCGCCGATCCGGATGATGCGCTCAGCCGGCACGCCGACTTCCTTCGCCCAGATGTCGTACGCCTCGTCGTCTTCCTGGTAGACGGTGACCCACAGCTTTTCCTTCGGCAGCTGGTAGACCGTGGTCAGCAGCTCCCACGCGAAGCGGATCGCGTCGTGCTTGAAGTAGTCGCCGAACGAGAAGTTGCCGAGCATCTCGAAGAACGTGTGGTGGCGCGCCGTGTAGCCGACGTTCTCGAGGTCGTTGTGCTTGCCGCCCGCGCGCACGCTGCGCTGCGCCGTCGTGGCGCGCGAATACGGGCGCTGGTCCGTGCCGAGGAAGACGTCCTTGAACTGGACCATGCCCGAGTTCGTGAACATCAGCGTGGGGTCGTTACCGGGCACGAGGCTCGACGAGCGGACGATCGTGTGGCCCTTCGATTCGAAGAATTTGAGGAATTTCTCGCGGATTTCGGCAGCTTTCATGGCGTGCGGGGACAGTCTGGCAAAGACGGCTTCAAACGCCGGCGCCCCAGGCGGGGCGCGCGGCGGCATGGATTCGGAAACGATCGATTATACGGGATCGGGGCCGGCTTCCGGGCAAAGCACCGGCAAAGCGGCCCGGCCATCCGGCCGGCCCGGCCGGGCCACCCGGATGGCCGATTCGCCTTAAGATGCTCGGCATGCCAATCGGCCTTGCCGAGCAACGGAGGCCAGCCATGAAAGGAGACGATTCGACGATGGGTGCCCTGAGCCATATCCGCGTGCTGGACCTCACCCGCGTGCTCGCGGGCCCGTGGTGCGCGCAGACCCTCGCCGATTTCGGCGCGGACGTGATCAAGGTCGAGCGCCCGGGCGCCGGCGACGACACGCGCCACTGGGGGCCGCCGTACCTGAAGGGCGCGGACGGCGCGGATACCGCCGAGGCCGCGTACTACCTCGCGGCGAACCGCAACAAGCGCTCGGTGACGATCGACATCGCGACGCCCGAAGGCCAGCAGATCGTGCGCGAACTCGCCGCGCAATGCGACGTCGTGCTCGAGAACTACAAGGTCGGCCAGTTGAAGAAATACGGGCTCGACTACGAATCGCTGCGCGCGGTGAAGCCCGATCTCGTCTACTGCTCGGTCACCGGCTTCGGCCAGACGGGCCCGTACGCGCACCGCGCGGGCTACGACTTCATCGTGCAGGGAATCGGCGGCTTCATGAGCATCACCGGCGAGCGCGACGGCGAGCCGGGCGGCGGCCCGCAGAAGGCCGGCGTCGCGATCGCCGATCTCGCGACCGGCCTCTACTCGACGATCGCCGTGCTCGCCGCGCTCGCGCACCGCGACCGTACGGGCGTTGGCCAGTACATCGACATGGCGCTGCTCGACGTGCAGGTCGCGCTGCTCGCGAACATGAACACCAACTTCCTCGCGAGCGGCAAGCCGCCGGTGCGCTGGGGCAACGCGCATCCGAACATCGTGCCGTACCAGACGTTCCAGACGAGCGACGGGTGGATCATCGTCGCGGTCGGCAACGACGGGCAGTTCCGCAAGTTCGTCGAGGCCGGCGGCCGGCCCGAACTGGCCGACGACGAGCGCTTCGCGACGAACCCGTCGCGCGTGCGCCACCGCGACACGCTGGTGCCGATCCTCGCGGAGATGGTGAAGGCACGCGGCAAGGCCGACTGGATCGGCGTGCTCGAAGCGGCCGGCGTGCCGTGCGGGCCGATCAACGATCTGGAGGAGGTGTTCGACAACGAGCAGGTCGTCGCGCGCGGGATGCAGGTGTCGCTGCCGCACCCGTGCGGCGCGGACGTGCAGCTCGTGCGCAACCCGATCCGGATGAGCGCGACGCCGCCCGACGCGCGCACGGCCCCGCCGCTGCTCGGCGCGCAGACCGACGACGTGCTGCGCGACATGCTCGGCTACGACGACGAACGGATTGCGGCGTTGAAGGCGAAGCAGGCGATCTGACGAACGGCCGCTTCAACGGCTCGTGCGGCGGCGACTACCCGAGCGGCGACTACCGCGCGAGCGCGTCCAGCCAGCCACGTGCGGCCGGCCAGTCGCCGAGCCCGCTGTCCGCGTTGATGTGGCCGCGCGGGCCGATGTCGCGAAATTCACTGCCCCACGCGTGCGCGCAACCGCGCGCGAACGCGAGCGAGCCGTACGGATCGTCGCTGCTCGCGACGACGCAGGTCGGAAACGGCAGCCGCTCGTGCGGCACGGGCCCGAAGCCGTGCGCGTCGGCGGGAAACGCCGGCCCGGCGGGATCGGGCAGCGCGACGAGCAGCGCGCCGCGCACTTTCGCGAGCGCGGCCGGGCGCGCATAGCGCGTCGCCCACCATGCGGCGGTCAGCGTGCCGAGGCTGTGGCCGGCGATCAGCACGGGCCCGCGCGCGGCTTCGACCGCGCGATCGAGCGCGAGACACCAGCCGTTGCGGAACGCGCGGTCCCAGTCGGGCATCGCGACGCGCGAGAAGCGCGCATCGGCGCGCTCCCAGCGGCTCTGCCAGTGAAGCGGGCCCGAATTGCCGTAGCCCGGCAGGACGAAAACGAGGGGGGTGCTCATGGAAGGATTCGTCGACGAATGGTGTCGTTATGCGATGTCGACGAAGTGTCGCACACCCTCCTCTCCCTGATGCTGCCTGTCAAAAAAACGGAAGGATGTGCGCTAGGGCCGTGACGCGTTCAGGACGATGTCACGACCGGCCGGCGCTCAGGCGCGCCGGCTTCGATCAGCGTACGCCGGCGCCGACCAGGCCGCCTGCCGCCGCGCCGGCAACCGTGCCGACCGGGCCGCCCGTGATCAGGTAGCCGAGCGCGCCGCCCGCGGCCGCGCCGATACCGGCATTGCGTTGCGTATGCGTCATCGCGCATGCGCCGAGTTGCGACAGCGCCGCGACGATCACCGCGGTACGAACGAGAAAAGTGGTCTTCTTCGTCATGGTTATTGGCTTCCTCCCGCCACGCAATTACGCGAATGGCGGCATTGAATCGGTGAAGCCATCATAGGAAAACCCGAACGGCGCGAGCAATCCGATTTACGTCGTGTTACAGCCGACACACTATCGAGATATTGCGGCACGCATCGCGAATGCACCGGCCCTCACCCGCAAGCCGCGCGGGACGGGCCCCGGTCAGGTAGAATTACAGGATTAAACCGGCGCGACGCGCCGACACAACCTGACGCCAACCGCATGAGCACCGAACGCAACGACGCCCCCGCGGCTTCCAACTTCATTCGTAACATCATCGACGACGACAACCGCACCGGCAAATGGGGCGGCCGCGTCGAAACGCGCTTCCCGCCCGAGCCGAACGGTTATCTGCACATCGGCCACGCGAAGAGCATCTGCCTGAACTTCAGCGTCGCGCGCGACTACGGCGGCGTGTGCCACCTGCGCTTCGACGACACGAACCCGGAAAAGGAAAGCGTCGAGTACGTCGACTCGATCGTCGACGCCGTGCGCTGGCTCGGTTTCGACTGGCGCAAGGACGCGGTCGACCACCAGTATTTCGCGAGCGACTACTACGACAAGCTGTACGAATTCGCCGAGCTGCTGATCAAGCGCGGCAAGGCATATGTCGACAGCCAGAGCGCCGACGAAATGCGCGCGAACCGCGGCTCGCTGACGGAAGGCGGCAAGCCGTCGCCGTTCCGCGAGCGCACGCCCGACGAAAACCTCGACCTGTTCCGCCGCATGAAGGCCGGCGAGTTCAAGGAAGGCGAGCACGTGCTGCGCGCGAAGATCGACATGGCTTCGCCGAACATGAACATGCGCGACCCGGTGATCTACCGGATCCGCTACGCGCACCACTACCGCACCGGCGATACATGGTGCGTGTATCCGATGTACGACTACACGCACTGCATCTCGGATGCGCTCGAAGGCATCACGCATTCGCTGTGCACGCTCGAATTCGAGGATCACCGCCCGCTGTACGACTGGGTGCTGAACGAACTCGCGGAAGCCGGCGTGTTCACGCGCCCGCTGCCGCAGCAAATCGAATTCTCGCGGCTGAACCTCACGTACGCGATCACCAGCAAGCGCAAGCTGCTGCAACTCGTCACCGAAGGCCACGTCGACGGCTGGGACGACCCGCGGATGCCGACGATCGTCGGCGTGCGCCGCCGCGGCTTCACGCCGGAGAGCATCCACCTGTTCTGCGAACGGATCGGCGTGACGAAGATCGATTCGTGGATCGACATGAGCATCTTCGAAGGCGCGCTGCGCGACGACCTCGACGACAAGGCCGCGCGCACGGTCGCGGTGCTCGATCCGCTGAAGCTCGTGATCGACAACTATCCGGAAGACCTCGAGGAAGCGTGCACGGCGCCCGTGCATCCGCACCATCCGGAGCGCGGCGTGCGCACGTTCCCGATCTCGCGCGAGCTGTGGATCGAGCGCGAGGATTTCGTCGAGAACCCGCCGAAGGGCTATTTCCGCCTGTTCCCGGGCAACAAGGTGCGCCTGCGCTACGGCTACGTGATCGAGTGCACGGGCTTCGACAAGGATGCCGACGGCAACGTGACGGCCGTGCACTGCAACTACTTCCCGGACAGCAAGTCGGGCACCGAAGGCGCGAACACGTACAAGGTCAAGGGCAACATCCACTGGGTCAGCGCGAAGCATGCGCAGCCGGCCGAAGTGCGGATCTACGACCGCCTGTTCAAGGAGCCGCATCCGGACGCGGGCGGCGCGAACTTCCTCGAAGCGCTGAATCCCGATTCGAAGAAGATCGTGCAGGCGTACGTCGAGCCGGGCAACAGCGACATCGCGCCGGAAACGCGCCTGCAGTTCGAGCGGCACGGCTACTTCGTTGCCGACCGTGTCGATTCGAAGCCGGGCAAGCCCGTGTTCAACCGGATCGTCGGGCTGCGCGACAGCTGGGGCAAGCCGGCCTGACGGCCTGCTCCGCGTGCGGCGCGCGGCCTTGGGCCGACGTCGCGCGACCATGAAAAAAACCGGCTCGAGGGCCGGTTTTTTATTGCATGCATCGAAGCGAAGCCAGGCAATGCGGCGGCGGAAGCCACCGCGTTCGTTCACGCGCCCGACAGCCGACGATGCAGTTCCGCCAGCGACAGCTTCGTGCGAAACAGCCGCGCGAGGCTGCGGCTCGCATACGCGTCGATATCGCCCGGCGCGGTCCAGCGATACGCATCCATCTCGGGAATCATCGAGCCGTCGCGACGGCTCGGGAACAGCGACGTGCACGTGCACAGCGCGGGATCGATCTCGCCGTCCGCCACCTGCACCGCGAACAGGTGCAGGTCCTTGTCGTGCCGGTACGCGAAGCGGCCGAGATCGAGCAGCCGCGCCGGCGCGAACTCGATGCCGGTTTCCTCGAGCAGCTCTCGCAGCGCCGCGTCGGCCGGCGTCTCGCCGGGCTCGCCCTGCCCCTTCGGGATATCCCAGTGCGTGGTGTCCGTCGCGTGCGCGAGGAACACGCGGCCGGCCGCATCGAGGATCACGACGCCGCACGACACCGCGCGCGGCGCGTCGCCCCGCTTCGTCACGCTCGTGCTCAGCGCTTCTGCAACTGCCACTTGCCCGCGGCCGTCTTGCAGTAGACGGGCTTGAGCGTCATCGTCTGGCCCTTCGCGGTGATGTCGGTGGTGATTTCGCGGCAGGTCTTGCCGTCCGTCTCGGTCGTGGTCGGCGTGAGCTTCGCTTCGATCTGCGTGCGGCTGCCGCTGTTCTGCCACGTCGTCGTCTCGCCGTCCTTGCCTTCGTCGCGCACCTTCGCGGCGGCCTTCGACAGCGACGCGGTGTCGGCCTTGCTGAAATAGCTGAGCGGCGTGTCGTTCAGGAAGTTCAGGTTGTTCTGCGCATGGGCGGGCAGCATCGCGGCAACGCACGCGGCGCCGGCCAGCACGCGCGTGACGACGGAAAGGGATGCACGCATCGACATGTTGTTCTCCTTGGATGTTCGCTCGAACGGCGCGGTGCATGCCGGCGAACCGGCACGCGCCACGCCCGTCAGCGAGCGAGCATAGCATGCGTGCCGCGTGCGACGCTTCCGGGCCTGTTCCCGCTAATGACGGGCCCTAGCGGGCCGCCTGCGTCGACCCGGGTTGATATCCGTCAGTCAGCGTGCCCAGGAACGCGATCACGTCCTTGATCTCGGCCGCGTTCAGCGCCGGCTGCTCGCCGCGCTTGCGGTCGAACGGCGGTTCGCGGTTGATGTTCGGCCAGTAGCGCTTCGGCAGGTCGTCGTAGATCTGCACCTTGCCGTGCACGACCGGATAGAACTTCTCCGGATGAATGTCGCGCTCGACATAGAAGCGCATCACGTCCTCGAGCGAGTGATATACGCCGTTGTGGAAGAACGTCTTGCGCAGCGCGACGTTGCGCAGCGACGGCGTGCGGAACAGCCCGCAGAATTCGTCGCGGCCCTTCAGGTCGGTGCGCTCGGGGCCGCACGCGCCGAGATCGTGGAAGCGCGGGTCGCGGTTCACAGGCAGCGCGCGGTTGCGCGGCACCGCGATCGCGATCAGCCCGAAATCGCTGAACTGCGGCGGGCCGCCTTCGAGCGTGCGCTGGCTAATGTGGCAGCTCGCGCAATTGCCCTTCTTCTCGTCGTTGAACAGTTGCAGACCGTGCAACTCGGCGGGCGTGAGCTGCGCGCGGCCGGCCAGGTATGCGTCGTACTTGCTCGTATATGGATCGAACAGCGCAGGCTGCTGCTGGAACGCATCGAGCGCACGCAACACCGCGTCGAAGGCGGCCTGATCGTCGCCGAGCACCCGCTCGCCGAATGCCTTGCGGAACGCGTCCGCATACGGCGCCGCGCGCACCGCCTGCGCGACCCGCGCCGGCGAGCTGCTCATCTCGAACGGCGACAGCAGCGGAATGCGCGCCTGCGCGTCGCGCGTGTCGACGCGGCCGTCCCAGGTCAGCCCGCCGGTCGGGCCCGCGTCGATGCTTTCGTCGCCCTCGTCGGGCGAATCGTGGAAATGCTCGCTGAACGGCGGGATGCCGCGCAAGTACTTCAGCGACGGCGCCGCACGGAACCCGATGCGATGCATGTCGTCGCCGCCGAGCTGCACCGACAGCGCGTTCGGCGGCCCGAACGCATGTTCGGCGCTGTGGCACGACGCGCACGCGAGCTTGCCGGAGCCCGACAGCGACGGATCGGAGAACAGTTGCTTGCCGAGCGCCGTCATCTGCTTCACGCCCTCGAACACCTGCGCACGCGTCTGCGGCTGGCTGGCCGGTGCGACCGCGGGCGCGGCCGGCGCGGCCTGGGCAGCCGGCACGACGGACGCCGCCGGCGAATTCGCGCCGGGCCGCGCATCGCAACCGGCGAGCGCTGCGAGCCCGGCAGCCAGCGCCAGGGCCGCCGCGGCATGGATCAACGATCGCGCGGACGCAAAGGATTTCGGGGTGGTGGGCATCGTCGTTCTATGGGTAGCGGTGGGCAATCGGCCGGAGCTTATGTCAGTTCCGTGTCCGTCGCGTGACGTTCCGCCGACAGTCAATTGAAAGCGCCCCTACACCCGCCTGTCAAACGGGTTCCAGATAATGCGCGCAGCCGGTCGGCGCCCAGCGCCTGTCGCGCCGGCCCCTGCGCCAACCCGGTTCCCACACGCGACCCACGACGAAAGAGAGAACATCGCATGAAGAAGCACGCCTGGATTCGCTATACGCCGATCGCCCTCGCGGCCGCGCTCGGCCTGACCGCCTGCGGCGGCGACGACGTCACGCAACAGGGCCTGTCGGCCGTCAAGAACGTTGTCGTGATCTATGCGGAAAACCGCAGCTTCGACAACCTGTACGGCAACTTCCCGGGCGCGAACGGCCTGCAGAACGCGACGGCCGCGAACTCGGTGCAGAAGGATCGCGACGGCTCGACGATGGCGACGCTGCCGAAGGTCTGGGGCGGCCTGACCGCGACCGGCATCACGCCGGCAGTCACCGAGGCGATGACGGCGAACCTGCCGAACGCGCCGTTCGCGATCGACGATCCGAAAGGCTTCAACCAGCCGATGAGCATCGCGACGCGCGACATCGTGCACCGCTTCTACCAGGACCAGATGCAGATCAACGGCGGCAAGAACGACATGTACGCCGCGTGGACCGATGCCGGCGGCCTGACGATGGGCCACTACACGCCGGACCCGTCGAAGCTGCCGCTGTGGAAGATCGCGCAGCAGTACGTGCTCGCCGACAACTTCTTCATGGGCGCGTTCGGCGGCTCGTTCCTGAACCACCAGTACCTGATCTGCGCGTGCGCGCCGTTCTACGCGAACGCGAACACGAGCCCCGCGGCCGGCAAGATCGCGGTCCTGAACGCGGACGGCAAGTCGCTGAAGGTCGCCGCGAACTCGCCCGCCTCCGCGCTGAGCGGCCCGCCGAAGTTCGTCAACGACGGCGCGATCACGCCCGACTTCTTCGCGGTCAACACGATGCAGCCGCCGTATCAGCCGAGCGGCAACAAGGCGGCCACGGGCGGCGACCCGCTGCTCGCCGACCCGGCCAACGCGTCGACGATGCCGCCGCAGACGGCCACCAACATCGGCGACCTGCTGACCAATGCGAACGTGTCGTGGGCCTGGTATGGCGGCGCGTGGGGCCAGGCGCTGCAGGCGAGCCAGAACGGCACGTCGAACGTGATCTACGGCGCCGACCTGTCGACGCCGAACTTCCAGCCGCACCACCAGCCGTTCAACTACTTCGCGAACCAGGCGCCGGGCACCGCGAACCGCGCGCAGCACCTGCTCGACGGCGGCGCGAACGGCGCCGAGTTCATCAAGGCGATCGACGCGGGCACGCTGCCGGCGGTGACGTTCTACAAGCCGCAGGGCAACCTGAACGAGCACCCGGGCTACACGGACGTCACGTCGGGCGACCAGCACATCGCCGACGTGATCGCGCACCTGCAGGCGAGCCCGCAGTGGAAGAACATGGTCGTGGTCGTCACGTACGACGAAAACGGCGGCTTCTGGGATCACGCCGCGCCGCCGACCGCCGACCGCTGGGGTCCGGGCACGCGCATTCCGGCGCTGATCGTGTCGCCGTATGCGAAGAAGGGCTTCGTCGACCACACGCAGTACGACACGGGCTCGATCCTGCGCTTCATCACGCGCCGCTACTCGCTGCCGCGCCTCGCGGGCCTGCAACAGCGCGACGACGCGCTGAAGGCCAACGGCGCGCAGCCGATGGGCGACCTGACGAACGCGCTCACGCTGTCGCCGAACCTGTAACGGCATCGCGAGGGAACGGGCCGGCGGCGCTGCCGGTCCGGACGAACGAAGGGCGGCCTCATGGCCGCTTTTTTTTCATGAGTGCGCGTCGTTGTCGCGCCCCTCGTCACCAGCCGTACTTCAGCTCGACGCCGACATAGTCGGCGTTGTGCCCGCCCGCCTGCCGGATCGCGTCGCCGACCTGGAAATGCACGGCCTCGATCGCGCCGATCAGGTTCGCGGCGATCGTCCAGTCCGCCCGCAGCTGCACATACATCCCCGTCCACAACCCGCCCTTGCCGGCCGTGCCCGGCACCACGGCGTTGCCCTGCTGGTAGACCGCGTCGCCGGTCGTCTCGCGCCACTGGAAACCGAGCGCGCCGAGCAGCGCCAGGTTCGGCGACGGCTTCAGCGTCACCGACGGCTTCACGTGGATCAGGTTCGAGTAACCGGTGAAGCCCGCGAGCGTGAAGTAATAGCCGTTCGGAAACAGCGGATTGAAGGTGCCGATGCGGCCGTCGTGCGGATGCCGGTCGCCCGACGCCGCGTCGACCTGCAGCGCGACGCGCGGCGACCACGGCGCATCGAGCCGGTAGCCTGCGATCGAGCCGAGCGCCCACGCGCGGATCGAGCTGCCGCCGACCGTCCCCGTCTGCAGCATCGTTTCGAGATCCCAGTCGAAGCGCCCCTGCGTGCCCGTGTAGCGCATGTCCCACACGTCGCGGCGCTCGGCGCCGCTCGCATCGAGAAAGCGCGCATTGCTGCGGTTGTAGCGCGACCAGTAGCCCGACAGGTCGCCGGGCCCGACCGACTGCCGCTCGAAGCGCACGCCGCTGAACGTGAGGTTGCGGTTCGACACGTCGTCGAACGCGGACACGGTGCGGTTCTGCACGGGCTGCGTCGCATACGCGATAAAGCGCCACTTTTGATATTCGTAGTCGGCCCACACCGCATCGAACGCCTGCCGCACGTTCGGGCCATCGCGCGCGGCGATGAAACGCTGCAGGTCGAACGCCATCTCCTGCCGGCCGACGCGGAGCTTGAACGTGCCGCCGCCGAGCGCACCCGTGTAGGTCGCGAATGCCTGTTCGAGATCGAGCGGGTTCTTGTCGACCGGCGAGATCGTGTTCTTGCCGAACGCGCGGTCGTCCTGCAACTGCACGAAGAACTGCCAGTGTTGGCCGAGATGCGCATCGGCATGCACTTCGACGCGCTGGATCAGGTACGTGTCCGATTGCGCGGAGCCGATCCCGAACAGCGGCGCGTCGTTGGTTTCCAGACGCTCGCGCAGGTTCACGCCGAGCGAAAGATAGGATGACGGATCGTTGCCGAGCGGGATGTATTTCAACCCGTCGAGCGGCGCGCGCGGCACGCATGGATTCGCGAGCACCGACCAGTCTTCCTGCCAGCGGTTGAACAGCACGGTCGGCCGCTTGGCCGTGCACGTCGATGCGGGCGCGCCGTCCGCCGCCGGTGCAGTCGCCGTGTCCGCGAACGCCGCATCGGCACCCGCGAGCAGCAGCCCCGCGACAACCGACGCGCGGGCAACCCGGTCGAAGCGGCTGCCTCGGGTCGTCGCGGCACGCTGCCCGCTTGTCGCGGCCATCCGTTCGCGACCGCCTGCATCGGTCCGGCCCGCTCGCCCGCCGCGGTCGCGACGCGTCCCTCCACGCTGCACGATCATGCATGCTCCTGCGTGCCGGTACGGGCGGACACCCCCGTACATGCCGCCAGCACCGCGAGCGTGCCGGCGGGCACAAGCAGCGCCCAGAACCCGATATGGCGAAAACCCAGCGCGCCGCATACCGCGCCGAGCGCGAACGCGACGATCGCCGGCAGCATCTTCGCGAAGCGCGCGCGTGCCGTCGCGCGCACGCTGTCGGCCGTGCCGGCGGACAGCAGGTCGACGACATCGAGAATCGCCTGCGTGACGTTGCCGGTCATCACCGTGTTCGGCACGCCGGCGCGCGCGATCACGCGCGGATGCGCGTTCTGCACGCCCATCGCGAACGTGCCGACGAAACCGGCCAGCAGCACCGGCAGGCTGTCGGATTGCGTCACGGGCGTCGCCCAAACGCCGGCCGCGCAGAAGCCGAGCAGCAGTACCGCCTGCACCGTATGCAGGGCTCGCGCGCCCTGCCATGCGGGTCGCGCGGAAAGCGCGCGCGCAATCAGGCTGCTCGCGACGACGCCGCACACGAACGCAGGAAACACGCTGAGCTTCAGCAGGACGCCCTGCCCGAACCCCGCGACGCCCGCGCCGATCAGCACGAAGTTGCCCGTCACGTGCGCGGTGAACAGTCCGAACAGCGCGACGAAGCTCAGCGTATCGACGAAGCCGGCCACCGCGGAAAGGATCGTGTCTTCGTGCTTCATCGCGCCGCGCTCGCGTGGATCTCGGCGACGTAGCCGCCGGGGAACTGCACGAGCGCCGCATCGCGCCCGTCCGCCGTATACGACGGCACGAGCACGTTCACGCCCGCGGCCCGCGCCTGCTTCAGCGTCGCGGCCAGATCCGGCACTTCGTAGCCGGTCATCTCGCGGCCGTACGGGTAAGGCAGTTGGCCGTCCGTCACGAGCACGGTCATCTTGCCGAAGCCCGACGTGATGCGAATGCGGCGATAGGTGTCGTTCGGCCGGCCGATCTCGATGCCGGGCGCCTTGAGGTTGTCGGACACCACCTTGCCGTTCGAGAACTTGACGAAATCATGGACGAACTTGCGCACGCTCTGCGGCGACACATACACGCGGTTCTCGGGGATCGTCTGCAGCGCCGCGTAGTTCGGCGCCTGCGTGTGCCAGTACAGCTGCATCTTCACGCCGCCCGTCCACGCGATCACCGCATCGCGGCCGATCGGATCGGGAAACGTGTCGACGATCACTTCCGCGCCATGCTCGCGCGCCACCTTCATCGCCGCGTCCATGTCGGTGACGAGGTAACCCGTGCGCTCCGCGCCGAACGGCCAGGGCACGGGCGTCTTGAAGCCGAACACGGAGATCGTGCCCGCCGGCGTGAAAACGAGTTGCGACATCGTCTGGCTCGGGGTCGGCGTGACCTGGAACACGCCCTGCTTCGACTTGCTGCCGCCGAACGTCGCGACGAAGCTGTCGGTGAAGCGATCGAAATCCTCGGGGGCGACGTATACGTGTGTCGTGTCGTATTGCGGCCCGACGGCAAGCGTCGGCGTGGCCGCCGGCGGCACGGGCGGCTTCGCGTACGACGCCGGCGCCGCGACGAGGCCGGCGGCGATCGCAAGCGCGAGCAAGGCGGAACGAATCGTTTTCATCACAGGATTTCCTTGTTGTTTCATCGTCATCGAGTGGTACGGCCGTCGCCGGCCGTGTGCTTCGCATCGGCGAGCAGCGTCGCGAGCACGAGTGCGGCGATCAGCCCGAGATGCTCGAAAAAGCTGTTGAGCGCCATGAAATGATCGGCGCCCGTGCGGTTCCAGAAATCGTTCGCCACCAGCATCGCGACGACGGTCAGCATGCCGAGGCTGCCGGCGCCGAGCCACGTGAAGCGGTTCAACACCACGCACAGCGAGCCGGCGATCTCGACCGCGATCGCGAGCGCCGCCCAGAGCGCGGCCGGATGCAGGCCGAAATGCGCCTGCTCGGCGACCGCGCCGTCGAAATCCAGCGCCTTCGCGACGCCGCCGATCAGGAAGGCGGACACCAGCGCGAGGCGCACGAGCGGCAGGACCCACGGCTGCGCCAGCAGCGCGCGGACCCACGCCGGGTTGCCGAAGCCGCCGGAGTTGATCGGGGCCGCCATGTCAGACCGCCCAGCACGAACAACCGAACGCGCCCCAGAAGCCCTTCGCGTCCGACGTCGGCAACGCACTGCCCCACGCGCTCGCATGCGCATGCGCGTGCACGTTGCATGCACTCGCGCAGCCGCACATCGCGGCGGCCGCCGCACGCTGCAGCGGTGCGCCGTTGCGCTGCGTCGCGCCCCAACCGCCGTAGCCGCCATACTCGCGCACCGGCGACCAGTCCGGCATCGCGGGCGGAATCGGCGCGTCGTGCGATGCGAACGGCCCCGCGCCCCATACGATCTTGCCGCCGACCACCGTCAACAATGCGGTCGTATCCACGATATCGTCCTCCGCACATGTGAAGAAATCGCGATCCGGGACCATCAGGTCGGCAAGCTGCCCGACCGCGATGCGCCCTTTCTTCCCCTCTTCGTTCGAGAACCACGTCACGTATTCGGTCCACATCCGCAGCGCGGTCTCGCGATCGAGCAGGTTGCGTTGCGGATACATGCGCAAGCCGCCGACCGTCTTGCCCGTCACGAGCCACGCGAGCGACACCCACGGGTTGTACGACGCGACGCGCGTTGCGTCGGTGCCGGCCGACACCTTGAGCCCCTTGTCGAGCATCTTCGCGACGGGCGGCGTCGCCTCGGCCGCCTGTGCACCGTAGCGCTCGACGAAGTATTCCCCCTGGTACGCCATCCGGTGCTGCACCGCGATGCCGCCGCCCAGCGCCGCAATACGATCCATCGATTTTTCGGAGATCGTTTCCGCATGATCGAAGAACCAGTTCAACCCGTCGAGCGGAATTTCGCGGTTCACCTTTTCGAACACGTCGAGCGCGCGGCTGATCGTTTCATCGTAGGTCGCATGCATGCGCCATGGCCAGCGGTTCTGTGCGAGCACGCGCACGACGCCTTCGAGATCGTCTTCCATCTGCGCCGGCAGATCGGGACGCGCGACGCGGAAATCCTCGAAGTCGGCCGCCGAGAACACCAGCATCTCGCCGGCGCCGTTGTTGCGGAAATAGTCGGTGCCGTCGTGATACTTGACGCTCTTGGTCCAGTTCACGAAATCTTCCTTTTCCGCATTCGGCTTCTGCGTGAACAGGTTGTACGCGATCCGGATCGTCATCTCGCCCGCGTCGTGCAACTTGCGGATCACTTCGTAATCGTCGGGATAATTCTGCGAACCGCCGCCCGCGTCGATCACGCCCGTCACGCCGAGGCGGTTCAGTTCGCGCATGAAGTGGCGCGTCGAGTTGTACTGGTATTCGAACGGCAGCTTCGGCCCCTTCGCGAGCGTCGCGTAGAGGATCGTCGCGTTCGGGTTCGCGAGCAGCAGCCCGGTAGGGTTGCCCGCGGCGTCGCGCAGGATCGTGCCGCCCGGCGGCTCGGGCGTGTCCTTCGTGTAGCCGACCACGCGCAGCGCGGCCGCGTTCAGCAGCGCGCGGTCGTACAGGTGCAGGATGAACACCGGCGTATCGGGCGCGGCCGCGTTGAGTTCGTCGATCGTCGGCAGGCGCTTCTCGGCGAACTGGTGCTCGGTGAAGCCGCCGACCACGCGCACCCATTGCGGCGCGGGCGTGATCGCGACCTGCCGCCTGAGCATCTCCATCGCGACTGCGAGCGAACGCACGCCGTCCCAGCGCAGCTCCATGTTGTAGTTCAGGCCGCCGCGAATCACGTGCGTATGGTTGTCGATCAGGCCCGGCAGCACGGCGCGGCCGTCGAGATCGACGACCTTCGTCGCGCGGCCCGCGAGCGGCACGATCTCCGCATTGCCGCCGACCGCGACGAAGCGGCCGTCCTTGATCGCGACGGCGGTGGCGACGGGGTTCGCACGATCGAGCGTCGTGATGCGCCCGTTGTGCAGGATGAGATCGGGTTGAATGTCGGTTGCGTTCATGAAATGTCCTCGATGCGGTCAGAAGCCGAGCCAGTGACGGACCGGCGCGATGCCCGCTGCGCCGATCAGCATGCCGGCGAGGCCGACCAGCGCGATCAGCGGCGGTGCCGGCGAGCGCACCTTGATCACGCTGTATACGACGCCGATCAGCACGCCGGCGCCCAGTGAAACTACATACGATTCCATATGCTCCCTCCCGACTGGATTAGAATGACCCGCATTGCCGCGCGCCATCGGCGCGATCCGCTGCCGCCGAATCCGCTTCGCTTCCCTGCCACGCCTTCCAGCCATGCAACATCTTCCCGATCTCGAAGCCTGGGCCATCTTCGCGCGCGTCGCGGAAACCGGTTCGTTCGCCAAGGCCGCCGACCTGCTCGGCATATCGCAACCGACGGTGTCGAAAGCGATCGCGCGCCTCGAAAAACGCCTGGGCTCGATGCTGCTGTACCGCACGTCGCGCAAGCTGTCGCTCACGCCGACCGGCGAACTGCTGCGCGATCGCGCGATCCGGCTGCTCGCCGACGCCGAGCTGATCGAAGGCGAGGCGTCCGCGCACGCGCTCGAACCGCACGGCCTGCTGCGTGTGAACGCGCCGATGTCCTACGGCCTGTGCAATCTCGCGCCGCTGTTGCCCGCGTTTCTCGAGCGCTACCCGCGCGTCGACGTCGACCTCGTGCTCACCGACAACTTCGTCGACATCGTGTCCGGCGGCTTCGACGTCGCCATCCGGATCGCCGAACTGAACGATTCGTCGCTGCGCGCGCGCCGCCTCTGCGCCGTGCGCCGGCCGCTCGTCGCATCGCCCGCGTATCTCGACCGGCGCGGCCGGCCGACCCATCCGAGCGAACTCGACCAGCACGTGTGCCTGACCTACACGAACATACCGACACCCGAATACTGGCGCTTTCGCCACACGGCGTCGGGCGACGAATTCGGCGTGCCGGTGCGCGGGCGCATTCGCGCCAACAACGCCGACGTTC
The DNA here is from genome assembly GCF_049805555.1 of Burkholderia sp. DN3021. Taxonomy (NCBI): domain Bacteria; kingdom Pseudomonadati; phylum Pseudomonadota; class Betaproteobacteria; order Burkholderiales; family Burkholderiaceae; genus Burkholderia; species Burkholderia sp. DN3021. Next base: position 34,012 of record NZ_JBNCAB010000056.1, read on the forward strand.
TCTGCCCCGCGCTGATCGCCGGCCACGGCCTCGCGCTGCAGCCGGCGTTCCTGGTGTGGGATGCGCTGCAAAGCGGCGAGCTCGAGGAAGTGATGCACGACTGGAAAATCCCCGACATCAACGTCAACCTCGTCACGCCGCCCGGCATGCTGCGTGCGGCGCGTGTGACGGCCCTGCTCGACTTTCTCGTCGAGCATTTGACAGGCGCGCCGTGGGCACTGCCGCCCGTTTGAACGCGCGGCGGCACGGAGCCCGTTACTTCGCCGGCACCGGCGCGAGCGACTCGTGCGGCGTCGCGGTGCGCTGTTCGGCCTTGTGGACCATCGTGTACGCGTAGTCGACGCCCATCCCGTACGCGCCCGAGTGCTCCTTCGCGATCGCCATCACGGCGTTGTAGGTGTCGCGGCGTGCCCAGTCGCGCTGCCACTCGAGCGCGACCTGCTGCCACGTGACGGGCACCACGCCGGCCTGGATCATCCGTTGCATCGCGAAGTCGTGCGCGTCCTTCGACGTGCCGCCCGATGCATCGGCCACCATGTAGATCTCGTAGTCGCCTTCGAGCATCGCGCAGAGCGCGAACGTCGTATTGCAGACTTCGGTCCACAGGCCCGACACGATCACCTTCTTGCGGCCGTTCGCGGCCAGCGCGTCGCGCACCTTCTGGTCGTCCCACGAGTTCATCGACGTGCGTTCAAGCGTCTTCTGGTTCGGAAACACGTCGAGCAGTTCGGGATAGGTGTAACCGGAGAAGCTCTCCGATTCCACCGTCGTGATCGTGGTCGGAATGTTGAATGCCTTCGCTGCCTTCGCGAGCCCGACGACGTTGTTCTTCAGCGTCTGGCGATCGATCGACTGCACGCCGAATGCCATCTGCGGCTGCTGGTCGATGAAGATCAACTGGCTGTTCTGGGGAGTGAGGACTTCAAGCTTGGGGTTGCTCATGGCGCGAATCATCCTTTGGACAGGAAACGTTTAAGGCTTGCCTCGATCGGAAAGTACGAGGAGCCGACTGTGCGTTGCCCCGGATTTGCGTCTTCCGGTTGCAGCCATTTAATCGGAAAAGTCGCAGCTCGAACATCCAAGAAACGGAATCGATCGAATTCCGAAAGAGGGGTCTCTCAAGGGCAATCCGCCCTTTTTTTCCACACGTAAACCCGATACGCTTCCAGCACATTGAAGGCGCGCCCTTCGCCCCCGACCAGCCTATCACGAGAGGTTTTCATCATGAAACCGTATTTCCTGTCGCTGCTCGCCGGCGTCATCTACGGCGCGCTCGGCGTGAATTCGCCGGCGCCGCCCATCATCGCGCTCACCGGCCTGCTCGGCATGCTGGCCGGCGAACAGATCCTGCCCGTCGCGCGCCGGATGCTTTCCGGACACCGGCTGAATACCGCATGGCGCGAAGCGCAATGCAGCCAGCACATGTTCGGCGCGCTGCCGGGTGGCGCAGCGAACGACCGCAAGCCGTCGTGATGCACGCCGTCGCCGCAGGCCGCGCATGACCAACGTCGAGCTGTTCCACTACCTGCTGCTGTTGATCTGCGGCGCGGGCGCGCTCACGTGGCTCGCCGAACGCATCTCGATTCCGCCGGCCGTCGTGCTGCTGCTCGGCGGCTGCGCGGTGGCGATCGCCGGCAAGCGCGTGCCCGACATGGACCCGGCGCTGCTGCTCGCGGCCGTACTGCCGCCGCTGCTGATGTCGAGCGGGTTCTACACCGCATGGAAGGAATTCAGGCAGGAGCTCGCATCGATCGCGTCGCTCGCGCTCGGTGCGGTGGCGTTCACGACCGTCGCAGTCGCCGTGGCCGTGCGTGCCGCGAACCCGGCGCTGCCGTGGGCCGCGTGCTTCACGCTCGGCGCGATCGTGTCGCCGCCCGACGCGGTCGCCGCGAAGGCGATCCTGCAGCGCTACCCGCTGCCCGCGCGGCTCGTCGCGGTGCTCGAAGGCGAAAGCCTCGTCAACGATGCGTCGGGCCTGCTGCTGTACCAGATGGCCGTATCGGCCGCGCTCGCCGTGTCGATCACGGCCGCGAGCGCCACCGGCCTGTTCTTCTCGCTGACGCTGATCGGCATCGCGGTCGGCCTCGCGTGCGGCCATGCGATGTGCTGGGTGCTGCCGCGCCTGCGCGACCCGATGCTCGGCATCGTCGTGACCTTCGCGATGGCGTGGGGCAGCTACGGGATCGCGGAAGCCGTCGACGGCTCGGGCGTGCTGTCGGTGGTGACCTGCGGCCTCGTGCTCGGCGTGCGCCAGCATCGCGTGTTCGACGCCGACCTGCGGATCAAGGCGAAGGCGACGTGGGAAGCGATCGTGTTCGTGCTCGATGCGCTCGTATTCATCCTGATCGGTCTCGCGCTGCATGCGATCCTCGCGCGCGTGAACCACGAAGGCGCGGTGCTGATGGCCGGCCTGCGCGTCGCGCTGCCCGCCACCGCCGCCGCGATCGGTGCGCGCGTCGTGTGGGTGTTCGTCGCGATGTGGCTGCCGGACCGCCTGCGCGCACCGCGTGCGGGCCACGCGCGGTGGTCGTGGCGCGAGGCCGTCGTGCTCGGCTGGTCGGGCATGCGCGGCGTCGTGAGCCTCGCGGCCGCGATCGCGCTGCCGAGCAACTTTCCCGGCCGCGACCTGATCCTGTTCAGCACGTTCCTGCTGATCATCGCGACGCTCGTCGTGCAGGGCGGCACGCTCGCGCCGCTGATCCGCGTGCTGAAGCTGCGGCCCGTCGCGCGGCATACGATGTCCGAGCACGCGGTACGCGCGCATACGTTCGGCGCGGCGCTCGCCGAACTCGACGCGCTGGAGCAGCGCGGGTCGAACCTCGAGCGCCCTTCGCTCGACCGCCTGCTCGCCGAATACCGCAACCGCGTCATGTTCAACGAACGCGCGCATCGGCACGGCGCCGAACCGGCCGACATGCGCGCGCGGATGCTGCGCGTCGAGCTCGAACTCGTCGGCGTGTCGCGCCAGGCGCTGCTCGACCTGCATCGCGACGGCAAGGTCGACGACACGGTGCTGCACCGGATCGAATCGGAACTCGATTTCGAGGAACTGCGGCTGCAGCGGCTGCTCGAACCGTAACGTCCGGCCAGGCCGCCGGCCCTCCCCCTTTTCCCCATGGAACTGCAATGAGCGAACTGTCCGTCGAAGCGAGCATCGGCTCGGTCGATTACCTGGTCCACTTCAGCGATGGCGTCCACCAGTGGCGTGCCGACGAACCGGCGCCGCTCGGCGGCGGCGATGCGGCGCCGACGCCCGTCGCGCTGCTGCTGTCGAGCCTCGGCGCCTGCACCGCGATCACGCTGAAGATGTATGCGCAGCGCAAGGGCTGGCCGCTCGCCGAAGTACACGTGAAGCTCGCGCACGAATCGGGCAGCGCGGGCAGCACGATCGTGCGCCGCATCACGCTCGAAGGCGACCTGTCCGGCGAACAGCGCGAGCGCCTGCTGCAGATCGCGAACGCGTGCCCGGTACACAAGATCCTCACGCATCCGATCACGATCGACACGGCGATCGCCTGATCGCCTACCGCACCGAACACGAGATCCCCACCATGTCCGCATCGATCAAGACCCTGCTCACGCCGCGCGAAAGCGACATCGGCAACCTCGTCGTGCGCCGCGTGCTGCCCGCTCGCGCCGCGCGCCTCGTCGGCCCGTTCATCTTCTTCGACGAGATGGGCCCGGCCGTGCTGCCGGCCGGCCGCGGCATCGACGTGCTGCCGCATCCGCACATCGGGCTCGCGACCGTCACCTACCTGTTCGACGGTTCGCTGATGCATCACGACAGCCTCGGCTTCCGGCAGAAGATCGTGCCGGGCGACGTGAACTGGATGACGGCCGGCCGCGGCATCGTGCATTCGGAGCGTTCGCCCGACGAGGACCGCCCGCGCGAGCAGCCGGTCCACGGGATCCAGACCTGGGTCGCGCTGCCGGTCGAGCACGAGGACACCGCGCCCGCATTTGTCCATCATCCGGCCGACACGCTGCCGTCGTTCGCGCGCGACGGCGCGAGCGTGCGCGTGATCGCGGGCACCGCGTTCGGGCTTACGTCGCCGGTCGCCGTGTTCTCGCCGACGCTCTATGCGTATGCGGAATTCGCGGCGGGCGGCCAGCTCGCGCTCGATGCGGAGCACGACGAACGCGGCGTGTATCTCGTTGACGGCGACCTCACCATCGACGGCACGCCGCTCGCCCCCGCGACGATGGCCGTGCTCGAACCGGGCGCGACCGTAGCGCTCGCCAGCGCGAACGGCGCGCGCGTGATGCTGCTCGGCGGCGCGCACCTGCCGGGCGAGCGTTTCATCGAATGGAATTTCGTGTCGAGCGAGCGCGCGAAGATCGAAGCGGCGCGCGCGGCATGGGCCGCGCAGACCTTCGGCAAGGTGCCGGGCGAGGAAGACGAATGGACGCGCCAGCCGGAACGCAGGGCGCGACCGGCAGAATAGGCAGATTCGCCCGCAAGCTGGCGACGGCCGGCAAGCATGCCGGCCGTCGTTCATTTACCGTTTCAATCCCATCAGTTTCGCGAGCGTCGGCCAACGCTCGAGCGACTCGACGAACGCGCGGCGCGCCTGCTCGTCGACATAGCGCTCAGGGTCGAGCGCGGGCAGATGCCGCGCGAGGCCGAGCACGTCGTTCGGCTGCGACAGGCGATCGTCGTCGCCGTCGCCGGGAAGGATTACTGTTCGTCGATCCATACGCCGTCCGGAGTTTTCACCGCGTAACCCGCGGCCGTCTGCATCGATACCGTGCCCTCGTTCTCGCCGACCATCCGCGTGCGCGGCAGGTCCGCCGCATATTGCGCGAGCGTCGCGCCCGGCTTGAACGGGCTGTTCGACACGAGGTTCGACAGCAGCTGCGCGAGCGCGAGGAAGCTGGTCGGCTGCTCGATCACGGTCGTCGCACCGTGGTTGCCGGCAAAGCCGACGAGCCGCACGCCGACCGGCCCGTGCACGATGCGCGGCGTCGGGATCTCGCGCAGGCCCGCGACCTGGTTCTTGTCGCCGCGCAACGCGGCGCCGTGCTCGGGCACGAACACGATCACCGCGCGGCGGCCCGATTGCGCGATCAGGTCGGCGAGACGGTCGAAGTCGCTCATCAACTTCGTCGCACGCTGCGGATACGAGTCGATGCTCGTCAGCGAACTGCCGACCACGCGGTTGCCGTCGTGCAGGCTGATCGTGTTGTAGTACAGCGCGACAGGCCCCTGCACCGTCCCGCGCTGCGCATACCAGTTCGCGAGCGTTCCGTAGTCGTCCTTGATCGCCGAGCCGTCGAACGCGTGCATCGCGACGGGCGCGGCCGCGTTCGAGACCATCGGCGCGTCGGCCGCGCCGATGTTGTCGTGGATCACCTGCAGGAAGTTGTCGAAGTGGCCGTCGTGGTTCAGCAGCGACTGCACCGTGTAACCGGCGCCCGCGAGTTGCGCGAACAGCTGGCACTGCTGCGGCGCGGGCTTGTACAGGTCCGCGTGCGCCTCCTGCCCGCAGCTCGCGCGCAGCACGCGGATCGCCGCCGGGCCGCTGTAGCTCGCGGCGGTGCTGAAGTTCGTGAACAGGTAGTCGAAATGGCTCAGCATCGGGTGATTGCGCACCTTCGCCGCATCGAGATCGTCCCACGACAGCGAGCAGACGTGCAGCACGATCACGTCGAACTGGGCGGCCGGATCGTTGCCGAGATGGCCGAACGCGACCTGCCGCTGCGACTCCTGTGCACGGAACGTCGCGAGCGCGGCGTTGTGGTCCTCGGGCTGGTCGGCGCGTCCCATCGTCGTCGTGCCCTGCGCGTTCGCCTGCTGCGTGGCCGGTGCGACCATGCGCGCCATCAAGCCGCTGCCCGCTTGCCACAGCGGCATCACGATCAGCACGGCCAGCACGAACGTCGCGACGCGCAGCCAGCGGTTGACGATGAAATAGACGATCAGCGCACCGGCCACCGTCAGCACGAGCACGGGCGGCAGCAGGCGCGGCAGCAGTTCCATCCAGTAGTCGACGCGGAACGTGCTCACTTCCTGCGCGGCCTCGACGAGGCGTGCCAGCGGCGGCGCATGCATCTCGCGCGCAAGCAGCGGCACCGCGATCGCGATCGCCACGAGCTGCCGGACGATGCGCCATGCCCGCCGCCGCACCGGCGCGCTCGCCGCGAGCGCCACCGCGAACGCGAGGTTCGCGAGCCACAGCGGCTGCAGGTGCCCGGTCGCGAACAGCGCGAACTTCAGGATGAAATACAGATTCCAGAACGTCATCTAACCCACTCCGTGATGAGCGCCGCGTCAGTCGCGCGCCCGATCGAGCTTCGGCGCCAGCATGGCCTGCAGGCCGCGCGCCGCACCCTTCCACATCCGCACATAACCGTCCACGCCGATGCGCAGCACGCCCTTCAGCCCGCCGAGCGGCGTGTCGACGGGCGTGCCTTCGTGCCAGTCGAGCCACGCATCCGCGCGGCCGAACGTGCATTGCACAAGCTGGCGCTCCTGTTCGAGCGTCAGCGCTTCGAAACTCACGCCGACGTGGGTCGGCGTCACGCGGCTCACGCGCACCGGGAACGGGAACGGCCGGTCGCCGCGCGTCACGCACACCGTCAGCGTGTCGCCGACGGCGAGCGGCAGCCCCGGCACCGCTTCGAGGCCGAGGCCGCCGGTCGAGTAGTCGCTCGTGAAGCATGCGGCCGTCGTTCCGTCGGCGAGCAGCAGCGTGGCCGGCACCCGCATCGCGATCCGGTGCGTGACGCGCACCTGCTTCGTCTCGCGCGCGACGGCCAGCGCCGCGCCGAGCATCGCGAGGTTGTACACGGTCCAGCCGAGCGTGATCAGGATCGTCGACGCCTCGTCGCCCTGGTCGGCCGCGAGCCGCCACAGGCCGGCAACGATCGCGAGCACGTTCAGCGCGAACAGCACGAGATACGGCTTCGACGTCGACCAGTCGACATAGCCTTCGTCGATCTTGCCGCCCTTGTCGGTCACGTTGAACTTGCCGTGCTTCGGGCTGAAGAACGCGACGGTGGTCGGCAGCGCGATGTACCACGCGAGCACCGATTCGTAGACCTCGGCCCAGAACGAATGGCGGTAGCGCCCCTGCATCCGCGAGTTCGCGACGTTCGCGAGCACGAGATACGGGATCACGTAGCTCGCGAGCGCGAGCGACGACGCGTTGATGAAGTACAGGTGGAAGAACAGGTATGCGACCGGGATCGTCAGGAACACCAGCCGCGGAATCCCGTAGAAGAAATGCAGCATCGCGTTGCCGTAGCAGATCCGCTGGATGAAGCCGAGCCCGCGCCCGAGGAACGGATTGTCGATGCGGAAGATCTGCGCCATCCCGCGCGCCCAGCGCGTGCGCTGCTTCACGTGGCCCGCGAGGCTTTCGGTCGCGAGGCCGGCCGCCTGCACGGTCGGCAGGTACGCCGACGTATAGCCGCGCCGGTGCAGCTTGAGCGCCGTATGCGCGTCCTCGGTCACGGTTTCCACCGCGACGCCGCCGACCTCTTCCAGCGCGCTGCGCTTGAGCACCGCGCACGAGCCGCAGAAGAACGTCGCGTTCCACAGGTCGTTGCCCGACTGCACTAGGCCGTAGAACAGGTTGCCCTCGTTCGGGATCTCGCGGAACGTGCCGAGGTTGCGCTCGAACGGATCGGGCGAGAAGAAATGGTGCGGCGTCTGCACGAGCGCGCACTTCGGGTCGCGCAGGAACACGCCCATCGTCGTCTGCAGGAACGAGCGCGTCGGCACGTGATCGCAGTCGAAGATCGCGATGTATTCGCCGTGCGTCTTCGGCAGCGCGCGGTTGATGTTGCCGGCCTTCGCGTGGAGATTGTCGTCGCGCGTCAGGTAGTCGATGCCGGCCTCGGCCGCGAACGCCGCGAACTCGGGGCGCCGGCCGTCGTCGAGCAGGTAGACGCGCAGCTTCGCGGTCGGCCAGTCGATGCTCTGCGCGGCGAATACCGTCGGCTTCACGACCGACAGCGGCTCGTTGTAGGTCGGGATGTAGATGTCGACGGTCGGCCAGGTGTCGGGATCGTCGGGCAGCGGCACGATCGGCCGGTCGAGCGGCCAGGCGGTCTGCACGAAACCGAGCAGCAGGATCATCCACGTATAGGCTTCGGCGCCGTACAGCAGGTAGCCGGCGATCGCCTCCACCGGGCCGCGGAAGTCGAGCGTCTGCGTCGTGCGCCACCACACGTAGCGCAGCGTCGCGAGCAGCGCGAGCGACGCGAGCGCGAGCGTCGGCAGGTGGCCCGGCAGGCGGCGCAGCGCGAGCGCCAGCACTGCGACGATCGCGAAGAACGCGAACTGCGCACCGGGCATCAGCGGCGACATCCCGGCCGCGGCCCACAGCAGCGCGCCGGCCACGAGCAGCAGCGGCGCGAGCCAGCGGCGCCGGCCGACGTCGTTCGCGCGCGCATCGAGCCAGCCGCCCCAGCGCGCCCACGGCAGGCGTTCGAGCAGTGCGTCGATGCGACGGCCGACCGCGCGCCCGGCCACATAGACGGGCACGACGAACGTGTCGAACCACGCGAGCGGATCGCGCGCCGGCCGGCCGTCGGCCGCGCGCGGCGCGCGCACGATCGCGCGCCACAGCCATTCGCGCGGACTGAGCGGCTGCAGCACGCCCCACTCGTGCGCGAGCCGCAGGAACGCGGCGCGCGCCCGGCGGCGCACGGGATCGGGCCGGCCCGGCGGCGGCGCGTGGAAAAACAGCCGCACGACCCAGTCGAGCAGCGTGCGCTCCGCCGGCAGCCCGATGCCGCGCGCGAACCAGTCGGTCGCGCGGCGGCCGAACGCGCGCAGCCGCGGCGCGAAGGCGGCCTTCATCGCGCCGCTCCGGTGCGGCCGGCGACTGCCGCCGCCAGCCACGCATCGACCCAGTTGGCGATGCCGTTCAGGTCGTGCGACGCCTGCGAATACGGCGCGTCGTCGAAGATCCAGCTGCCGCGCGCGAGCGCTTCGGGCACGGCCGCGTCGACATGGATCCGCTGTTCGAGCATCGACGCCGGCCCCGCGACCGCGCGCAGCATCGCGATCGCGTCGCGCTGCATGTCGCGTGCCGGATTCAGCCGGTTCACGACGATCTGCAGTTCGCCGCCGCCGGCACGCAGTGCACCGAGCCGCGCGGCCGCCGTTGCGCAGGCAATCGGTTCGGGCGGCACGACGACGAGCGTCAGGTCCGCGCGGCGAATCGCCTGCTCGGCCTGCGGCGACGGATAGCGCGCGGTGTCGACCAGCACGACGCCGTCGGCCGGCAGCGCGATCTCGTCGAGCGCGCGCGACAGCCATGCCGGGTCGGCCGCGAGCCGCGCATCGCACGCGGCCGCGCCGGCCGCGTCGACCTGCCCGTACGGCACGAACAGCACGCCGTCGGCATTGCGCCACGTATGCGCGTGCCACGGCTCGGCCCCGCCGAGCACGCTCTGCGCGAGGCCGTGCTCGGCCAGCGAGTCGAGGCCGAGCGTCGCGCCCATCAGGTTCTGCGCATCGAACTCGACGGCGACGACCTGCCGGCCGCGGCGCGCGAGCAGCACCGCGAGCGCGGCCGCGAGCGTCGTGCGGCCCGCGCCGCCCGTCGTCGATGTAATGGCGATCGTCTTCATCGCGTCGCCTCGTCGCCATGCTCGCCGCCGCGCTCGTCCCCGGGCAGCAGCCGGCCGCGCAGCGCAACCGGCACGAGTTCGCACGGCACCGCGTCGCGCCGGTCGATCCCGCGCGGCGCCTGAAAGCCGCGGCCGATGCCGAGGTGTTGCGCGACGATCCAGACGGGCACCGCGATCAGGATGCCGACGACGAAACCGATGACGAGTTCGGCGATCATGCGCCCTCCGGCTTGCGCAGCGGCATCGCGCTGCGGATGGCGCTGCGCGTTCGCGCGGCGGGAATCACGGGTTGCGGCGGCGCCGCGTCGACGCCCGCGGGAGCCAGCGTCGCACCGATCGCCTCGAGCGCGACGATCGTATCGATCGCGTCGATCGCATCGCTTACTTCGCTCGCTTCGTCCGACGCCGCGCCGGAATCGGCGCGCGCCGCCGGCGCACGCGCGGCGCCCGGCGGCTGCTTGACCGCGAACAGGTCGCTGTAGTCGGCGATCGGCGCGCGCCGGTTCTCGGCCTTCAGCGCATCGAGCTCCGTGTCGATGCTGCCCCGCCCGAGGCACACGACGCGATCGGACAGCGTGTCGACCGGCACGTCGAAGATCCGCGCGAGCGCGTCGTCGGCGTCGACCGGCTCGCACGCGAACAGGAACACGTACAGGTGCGCGGGATTGGCCGTCACGACGTCGCCCGCGCGGCGCGGCCGGCAGTGCCGCAGCGCGTCGACGTGCGACACGCCCGGCAGCAGCGCGATCTTCGCGAGCGTGTGCGGCAGCGCGAGCACGGCGCCGCGATCGAGCACCGCGCGAATCCGCAGGCAGAACGCGCCGACCGGCAGATAGCCGAGCACCGAATCGCCGAGCGCGGCCGCTAGCGCCGCGCGATAGTCCGCCGCGACGGGCCGCGCATAGAGCTGGCCGCGCAGCGCGTGCACGGCGGCCTGCATCCGCGACACCGGCAGGTCGCGCGCGACGACGCGGTTCGCGCCGACGCTCAGCAGCAGCATCTCGAACTGCTGGCGCAGCACCTCGCCGCGCTCGACGACCGCGATCTTCAGCGCGCCGCCGCACTGCCGGCGCAGCGCGTGCACGTCCGCGCACAACGCTTCGAGCTGCGCATGCGAGCGGAACACGAGCACCGCGGTCGCGGCCTGGGCCTTCGCGCAGGCCGCGACGACGGCCGCGTTGTCGTCGACGATTTCCCAGTCGCCGGGCGCGCGGTTCACGCCGTCGAGCACCGCGCGGCTGACGACGACGCGATCCTCGTCGATCGCGAGCTTCATCCGGCGCGCCGGCTCGGTCGCGCCGCCATCGATGCTTGCCGACAGCCGGCCGCCCGGCGCAAAGCGCAGCGGCCGCACCTCGCCGGCCGCGAGCGTGTCGCCCGCGCGCCAGAAATCGACGATCCACAGCAGTTCACCGTGCGTGCGCTGCATCTGCGCGACGCCCGAGAAGACGCCGTGGAACCCGCTGCGCGGCGCGCGATCCGCACCGCGCACGAGCGGCGGATCGTCGGTGCGGACCTCCGTGCCCGCACGCGCCGCTTCGGGATCGAGCAGCAGCACGAGCGCGATGCGATGCGTGCGGCACCAGTCGGCGAGCGCGTGCGCTTCGTCGGCGAGCGCGACCGGATCGTCCCAGCTGAACCAGCGCTGCGCGCCTTCGACGAAATACAGCGAACGCGCACGAAAACCGTAGCGCTTCATCGCGCGCAAGCCACCGGTCAGCCGCGCGAACGGGCCCGGCGCCGCGCGGCGCGGCGCGTCGCCGGTCACGCCGGCGC
>NZ_JBNCAB010000057.1:0-45048 GCF_049805555.1 Burkholderia sp. DN3021
CCGCCGCGCTCGCCAGCACCGTGCGGCGCCGCGGATCGAACGATCGCGCGCTCACCGCGCGTCCCCGCGTGCGGCCGGCGGCAGCGTCGCGACGAGCGCGCGCCAGTCGTCGCGTTCGACCTTGCCCGGCTTGCGTTCGCCGAACAGCAGCGCGACGTGGTCGCCCTGCCGGTCGAACAGTTCGAGCGACGTGACGATGCCGTCGCTCGTCGGCTTCTTCACGACCCACGCGGCGGCGATCAGGTTCTCGCGCACGTGCAGGTTGAAGCCCGGGTCGAGCACGTTGATCCACGCGCCGACCTCGCGCACGTTCGCGACGGGGCCCGTATGGATCTGGATCATCCCCGCATTGCCGACGAACACCATGATCGGCTGGCCGCTTTGCGCGGCCCGTTCGAGCACGTGGCGCAGCGCATGCGCGGTTTCGACCGGATACGCGTATTGCGGATCGGCGAGGCGCAGCGCCTGCATGCGGCTCACGCCGAAGCGCTGCGTGATGCCGAAGAACTGGTGCGTGTCGGTCATCGCATCCCACGCGGCGCGGAAGCCCGCGACGTCGATCTCGGTGTCGGCGCGCTCGGGCGTCTTCGGCGCGGCGGGCGCGACGTCGAGGCCCGGCTCCTGCGACGGTGCGCGCCAGCGTTCGACGAACGCGTCGTACGCGGCGTGGTCGCTGTGCGCGCGCAGGTAGACCTTGTGGATCGCGCGGCCCTGCGCGTCGAAGAACTGCAGGCTCTTCAGCGGCCCGTGCGCGGTCTCGTCGCGCACCGCGAACGCCGACACCCAGTGGCGATAGAAGATCCGCAGGTCGATGTCGCCGAGCGCGAGTCCGACGGGGCCGTCATGGCTCATCTGCGCATATTCGCCGTCCTTTTCGTGGACGGCCGTGTCGTTGCGCGTGAGCGCCATCACGCGGCCGAGGCGCGGCATTTCCTCGAACATCGCCGGAAAGCGCGCGTCGAGCCGCACGACGTGCTCGCCGACGAACGCGGCGAGCGCCTCGCCTTCGCTGACGCCGAGCGCCTGCGCGACGTCGCGGTTGCGCAGCTGGCGCTCGGTCTTGAGCTTGATGAACGCGTCGCGCAGTGCGGCGGCCGCGCGGGCCGGGCCGGCCGGTTGACCGGGAAGGGCGGATTGCATCATGTCGGACTCCTTCAAGTAACGGTTGGGGTGGCAGCGCGGGCTTCGCGCATCAGAAATCCACTTTCATGCTGACGGCGACCGTGCGTCCGGGCGACGTATACGCATCGAGCACCTGCGAATCGGCCGCGATGCCGCGCACGTCCGACCAGTTCCAGTATTTGCGGTCGAACAGGTTGCGGATGCCGATCGTTGCGCTCACGTGCTTGTTGAAGCGGTAGCCGCCGCGCAGGTCGACGACGAACGACGACGGCGGCGTGAAGCACGCCTTGTTCGAACAGTCGGATTTGTCGATGTCCTTGTCGCGCTTGGCGGCCTGGAACAGCAGGTCGGTCTGCACGAACCAGCGCTCGCCCGGCTCGTAGCGCACGCCGAACACGGCCGAGAACGGGTTGACCGTGTTGAGCGGCTGGCTGGCCGCGCCGTCGTTCTGCGTCGAGCCCTTCGTGAACGCCATCGCCGTCTTCAGCGTGATGCCGTTCGGCATCGCCCATTCGGCGCGGCCTTCGAGGCCGTGGATGCGCGCGTCGGCGAAGTTCACGTACTGGAATACGGACGGGTCGGTCGGCCGGCCGCTGCCGGCGATCGTCGTGCGCGAGATGAAGTTGCGGTAGCGGCCCGTGAACGCGGCCGCGCTGTAGCGCACGACACCGTAGCCGGTGCCGGCCTTGCCGCGCAGGCCCGCTTCGAACGTATCGCTCGTCTCGGGCTTCAGGTTCGGATTGCCGATCGACGTATAGCCGTACACCGGGTTCGAGAAGCTGCTGTTCACCTGGTCGGGCGTCGGCGCGCGGAAGCCGTGCGCGTACTGCACGTACGGAATGACCGCGGGCGTGATCTCGTAGAGCACGGCGACGCGCGGCGACAGTTCGTTCGCGCTCGTCGACACGGCCTTGCCGGTGAACAGCGGATCGTTTCCGGTCGGGCTCAGCCGGTACGTGTCGAAGCGCAGGCCCGGCGTGACGAGCAGGCGGCCGTAGCCGATCTGGTCCTGCACGAACGCGCCGAACAGCGTGTAGTCGGTGTCGGGGAATGCCTTGTTCGGGAACGCTTCGCCGACGCCCGGCACCGTGCCGTCGCGCAGGTTCGTCACGCGCGACAGGCTGCCGTCGATGCCGTACAGCAGCTTGTGCGCGAGCGGGCCCGTCGCGAAGCCGCTTTCGGCAAACGCGGAGCCGCCGAACGTGCGTTCCTTGTACTGGTTGTCGCGCGAGCGCGACTTCAGCGGCGCGCCGCGCGTCTCGAACGCGTACTGGTCCTGCTTCGCGTCCTGGTAGTAGAACTGCACGTGCGCGGTCTGGAACCAGCGGAACGCGTCGTCGCGGAAGTCGTAGTCGACGCTGAAGCGGTTGCGCTCGAGCCGGTCGTTCGTCGTGAGGCCGAGCGTATTCGGCGGATTGATCGCGGACAGCACGTCGGTGCTCACGCGCCGCTGCACGGTTTCCGCGGTGAACTTGATCGTGTCGCGCGCGGTGGGCGTCAGCACGAGCTTGCCGAGCAGCGATTCGGAATAGACGTCCTGCGGGTTCGACGTCGTGCGCAGCGTGCTCGCCGAGTTGTTGCCGCCGCGCGTGTCGACCTCGTGGCCGCGCCGGCCGTCGGCGATGATCATCCCCTGCACGCGGTCGCTGCCGCCCGCGGCCGACACGGTCGCGCCGATGCTGCGGTCGGCCGAGTCGTAGCTCGGCCGGAACGAGAAGTAATAGGGCTTGTGGTAGATCGACAGCAGGTCGCGCGGATCCTTCGTGATGAAGTTCACCGCGCCGGTCAGGCCGTCGCTGCCATAGAGCGCCGAGGCCGGCCCGCGCAGGATCTCGATGCGCTTGAGCGTGTCGAGATCGGCGTAGTCGCCGCGCCCCGCTTCTAGCGGCCCGAACGAGAACGCGTTCGGCAGGCGGATGCCGTCTTCCATCAGCAGCACGCGATTGCCTTCGAGGCCGCGGATATTGATGCTCGAATCGCCGTCGCGGCCGCCGCCGAGCGCGGCGCTGCCGGGCCGGTACGCGGTGCGGCGCACCGTGATGCCCGGCTCGTAGCGCAGTGCGTCCTTGATGTTCGTGGCCTGCTGTTCCTCGAGATCGTCGTCGGTGATCACCGACACGGACGCCGCCGTGCGGCTCGCAGCGGTGGCCGTGCGGGTGGCCGTGACGGTGACGGGGTCGAGCAGCGCCGCATCGCCGCGCGTGGACGCGGCGACGAGGACGGCAGGAGGCGGGGTGGCGCCTTGCGGCGACGAATCGGCGTGAGCCGGGGCGGCGGACAGGCCGAACGCGCCGAACAGCGCGGCGCAGATCGGCCGCCGCGCCAGCGGATAGCAATGCACAGGTGGTCTCCCATTGACGAAAACAAGCCCGAAGGCTGGCTGGGTGACGCGTTCACCTGGCTGGCCCGTCCGCGCGCGGCATGCGGCGAACGGCGAATTGAAAGAAACTGATAACTTTACCAGTGTAAATGAGAATCATTATCGGTACAAGGAAGGAAAGCGGCCCGTGCGGGTGAGCGCTTGCCTGCGCGGCTCGAGTGAGCCGCGGCGGGAAATTCGGGAGAAACGCGCAGGCGCGCCAGCGCTAGGCCAGCGCTTCGATGCGGATCAGCAGGTTGCGCGCATGCGCGATGAACGCATCGTGCGTTGCGCGATCGCTGTGGCTTTCGAGGCCCGCCTGTTCGGCGAACGCGATCTGTTCGGTGTAGAGATCGACGAGCGCACGGCGTTCGTCAAGGGGAAGCGCGCGGATCATCGACACGAGCAGCAGTTCCTGCGCGCGAAGCATGCCGGACAGCAATTGAACGTTCATGCCGACCTCCTCGGACGATGCGGCGGCGGGCCGCTCTTTCCATACTAGGCGGTCGGCGTACGCAGCGCAGGCGCGGGGTTCGCGCTGATGATGCGGGAAGCCGATTCGACGAAGACGACTCGGCCCGACGCAACGATGTGCCGCGCGAGCCGATACGCGCCGCGCGCATCCGCGGATCGCGCATCCAAGCGTGCAGCGATGCGAATGGAATCAGCCTGCAGCCGTCGCGGCTTGCGCATCGCGCACGACCTGCGCGACGCGTTCGACGAATTCGGCATCGACGCTCGACAGCGCTTCGCGCTTGCCGTCGGGCATCTCGACCATCAGGCGATACGTGACGTCCTGCGTGGTCCAGGCGAGATAACCGACGACGGCGAGCATCACGCCGACGACGAGTGCGGCGCTCGATGCGCCGATGCCGCCTGCGATGGCGGCGGCCGCACCGATCAGCGAGATCAGCGCCGGAACGACGCGGTTTTTCGGAATCTTGACGACGTCGACGTGGCGGATGTCACGCAGCGCGAATACCTGCCCGGCGGCCGACAGGCCGTTGCGCGTGATCATGACGCCGCGTTCGTTGAATGCGTTTTCCATCGTGTGTTGCGTGGACGAAAACGCGCAGCGTAGCAGGTTTCGTTGCCGCGTCAAACGAGACCGACTGCCGCACGATGCGTGCGGGGCGGCCGAAATACGGGAAGCGGGGGAACAGGGAGGCGTTCAGAACTGCAGCCGGCCGTCGCCGTAAAGCCGGCCCGGCACGTGCGACGCAACGACCTCGGCGATCTCTTCGTCGGTCGATTCGGCCGGCACGATCTGGCGCCGCGCGGGCGCGTCGAGATGCATCGTCCATTCGACGAGCCGGTACGGGCGGCCCCACGGGCGCTGCATTGCTACCGATACGCGGCAGCTCTGGACCGGCAGCGAGTGTTGGCACGTCAGAATCGCGTGCAGATGGCTGAAAACGGTATCTTCGATCATCATGGCCTCCGATCCTGTCTTGTGGGCAATCGATGGCGGCGCCGTCGGCATGTAAAAAAAAAGCCGCCGATGCTCAGGCGGCCAACAGGGGGGGTGAGAGCATCCTCTCAGCCCAGAATTAAGCGAAACTTAAAAGCAGATAAAAAAGCGCCCCGCGTGGAGCGGGGCGCTTCTTGCCGTCGTGATCCGCGAGTTAAGCGGATGCTTTAGAACTTGTGACGGATACCGACGCGAGCGGCGAGCTGGTTCGACGAGCCGTTGCCCGACGTGTTGAAGTAGCTCGTGCTCGAACCGATCTGCGCCTGCACGTTGTTGCCCGACGCCTTCTGGTAGACGACGAGGCCGTACACGTCCGTACGCTTGCTGAGCGCGTAGTCGAGACCCAGGTTGCCCTGGTTCCAGTGCGCCGAGCCGCCGCTTTGCGTCGCGTTCGTGTACGTGTAGCCGGCGGCTGCCGACAGGGCCGGCGTGATCGCGTACTTCACGCCTGCTTCATACGCGTTGTAGAACGTGCCCGATGCGCCGCTCGCGAGCGGGGTGAACTGCGTGCGCGTCCACAGCAGCCATGCGGTCGCCGGGCCGAAGATGTAGCGGCCGCCGACGCCATACGTGCGCAGGTCGCGGATGTTGCCCGTGCTGATGTTCGCGATCGTCGTCGAGAACGCCGGCGTCGACTGGCTCGGGAAGCGGATGTCCGTGTAGGCAGCGCCGAGCGAGAACGGGCCGTTCGCGTAGTTCAGGCCGAAGCTGTATGCGCGCGACGAGCCTGCCGTCGTCGTCGTGCCCGACGTCGTGGCCGGTGCGCCGGCGAAGTCGGTCGAGTTCGAGAAGCCGTACAACGCGCCGAACGTGAAGCCCGCGTAGTTCGCGCTCTGGAACTTCACCGAGTTGTTGATGCGGCTGGACGTGAGCTGGTCGACGTCGTTCACGTGGTACGCGTAGTTACCCGCGACCGTGTTGCCGCCCGTCGAGTAGTTCGAGCCGAGGATGTCGGTCGAGAACGAGTACTGGCGGCCGAACGTGACCGTGCCGTATTGCGACTGGCTCAGGCCGACGTAAGCCTGGCGACCGAAGATCGCGCCGCCCTGGCCGATCGTGCCGTTGCCGCTGTTGAAGCCGTTTTCGAGCACGAAGATCGCCTTCAGGCCGCCACCGAGGTCTTCGGTGCCGCGCAGGCCCCAACGGCTGCCCTGGGCAACGCCGTCGTCGTACTTGAACAGCTTGCCCGAGCCGCCGTTGGCGGTCTTGCTGTGGTTCACGTAGCTGATACCGGCATCGATGACGCCGTACAGGGTCACGCTGCTTTGCGCGTGTGCCGTGCCGGCCGTTGCTGCGAGGGCGGCGATGGTCAACAGTTTCTTGTTCAAAGGATTCTCCGAGCGAATGAATGGCGTGTCCAGTTGCGGTTCCGGCGCTCTCTATGGGCGCTTTCACGGACCGGCGGCAACTTTATCGGCGGGCCACGTAATGAATATGACAGCGACTGTCATATGAAGAATGTGTGGTGCCGATGCGACATTACGGCCTGCTTGCATAGGGAACGCATGTCCGTTCCCTATGCAAGCAGGCCCTGAATTCTGCCCGGCTGTATGCGAGGGAGTTATACCGATTTCGGCTGAGATTCGATCCCGATCGGGAATATGCACATGAAATAAGCTTGGTTGGCGGTGTTCGGGCCCCGTGCCACGATCCGTGCTCCAACAACGACACGGGACAAGAGGACACCATGCGACGTTCGATCCTGACCGGCCTCGGCGCACTCGCCGCGGCGCTGGCATTCGCGGCGCCCGGCGCGCACGCCGACCCGCAAACGCTGAAGATCGGCACGATGAGCGGCCCCGACGCGCAGATCTGGACCGAAGTAACGAAAGTGGCCGCGCGCGAAGGGCTTGCGATCAAGGTCATCGAATTCAACGACTACGTGCAGCCGAACGCGGCGCTCGATTCGGGCGACCTCGACGCGAACGGCTTCCAGCACCAGCCGTTCCTCGACAGCCAGATCAAGCAGCGCGGCTACAGGATCGTCAACGTCGGGCTCACCTACACGGCGCCGATGGGTTTCTATTCGAAGAAGATCAAGTCGCTGAAGGACTTGCCGGTCGGTGCGAAGGTCGGGATCCAGAACGATCCGTCGAACGGCAACCGCGCGCTCCTGCTGCTGCAGAAATACGGGGTGATCAAGCTGAAGCCGGGCGCCGGCACGAACGGCGTGAACGCGACGCCGCTCGACGTGGCCGAGAATCCGAAGAAGATCAGGATCGTCGAGCTCGATGCCGCGCAGTTGCCGCGCGCGCTGCCCGATGTCGATGCCGCGTCGATCAACACCGACTACGCGGTGAAGGCGGGGCTCACGCCGGTGAAGGATGCGATCGCGATCGAGGATCTGCGCGGGCCGTATGCGAACCTGATCGCAGTGCGCGCGCAGGACAAGGACAAGCCGTGGGTGAAGAAGCTCGTCGCGGCCTATGAATCGGACGACGTGCGCAAGTTCATCGACCAGAAGTTCGGCGGCGCGATCGTGCCGGCGTTCTGAGCGCCCAGGCGTGCCGCCGCCCGGCCGGATCGCCGGGCGCATATCGGAAAGCAAATCGCCCGCGCTAGCGGGCGATTGCATTGGTGGTTGTTGGCACGGGTCGGTGCGCGCGTTTACCCGGCGCGCGGGCCGATCTCAGGCCGACAGCAGCGAACCCGTGCGGATCGCGGTCGCGCCGGCGATTCGCGCGACTTCCATGCCGGCCGTCGCGAAGCGCACGATCTGGCGCGCGTACAGCACGCCCGACACGCTGCTCTTCAGCGTGACGACGCGATCGGTCAGCGGATCGACGATGTCGGCCACTTCCTGGCCGGCCTCGATCATCGCACCGACCGGCGTGCGGAACACGATCACGCCGGACACCGGCGCGACGAGCGGATCGGTGCCCGCGAGCGGCGTGGCCGGATGCGCGAGCGGCGGCAGCGGCGCCGGCGTGCCGTCGACGATGCCGCGCTCGGTCAGGTATTCGACGATCGCCTGAGAATCCTTTTCGGCGAACTCGTACGACACGTCGCGTTCGCTGCGCAGTTCCACCGTGACGGAAATCGCGCCGTTCGGGATCGGGAAGCGGTCGCCGAAGCGGCTGCGCAGATCCGACCAGCAGAAGCTGTGGATCTCGTCGAACGGGTTGCCGACCGAATTCAGCGCGAGCAGCGACGCCTGCGCGTCGAGATAGCGCGACAGCGGCTCGACGTCCTGCCACAGATCGGGATTCGTATAGAGGTGCATCACCGCATCGCTGTCGCAGTGCAGGTCGAGCACGATATCGGCGTCGAACGACAGCTTCTGCAGCGCGAGGCGCTGCGAGTCGAGCTCGGTGCGCGGCTTCTGCTCGTCGAGCGCTTCGCGCATCGCGGCGCGCACGGCGACGAGGTTGCGCTGCGCGTCGTTCGTGAGCCGGCTTTCGACGCGCGGCAGCACGAGCGCCGCGAGATCGTAGAAATTGCGGTTGAAGTTCTGCATCGAGCCGAGCTCGAAGCGGCCGAGGTGATCGCCGAACACGTGTTGCGACAGGCCGATCGGGTTCGGCACGGGCACGATGACGACTTCGCCGCGCAGCTTGCCGGCCGTCTCGAGCGCGGCGATCTTGCGGCGCAGCAGCGCGGCGACCAGCATGCCGGGCAGTTCGTCCGCGTGCAGCGACGACTGGATATAGACCTTCTTGCCGCCGCGCGGGCCGTAGTGGAAGCTCGTGATCTGGCGTTCGGTGCCGACGGCAGGGGAAATCAGCGGATGGGTCTGCGTTTGCATGATGAGGGGAGTGCGGCGCAGCCGCGAATGATCCGGTGTGCGTGGAAGATCGATTGTACGTTGCCTGCGTCGCCGCCATCAAACCGGTGACAGAGCGCGCTGATTTTCCTTGAGAATCATCGGGTTGGCGCGGAAAAAATAACGTTTCCGGCGCCGTGCGCGCAAAAAAACGGGCTCCTTGCGGAGCCCGTTTGCGTCGAAGCGAATGGCTCGCTTGCTTGCCGGATTACTTGCCGTAGACGTCGAAATCGAAGTACTTCTTCGCGATCTTGTCGTACGTGCCGTCCTTGCGCATGCCGGTGATCGCGCTGTCGATCTTCGCCTTCAGGTCGGTGTCTTCCTTGCGCAGGCCGATGCCGGCGCCGTTGCCGAGCGTCTTCGGATCGTCGATATCCTTGCCTGCGAAATCGAAGCCCGCGCCGCGCGGCGTCTTCAGGAAGCCGATCTCGGCCTGCACCGCGTCCTGCAGCGCGCCGTCCAGACGGCCCGCGATCAGGTCGGCATAGACCTGGTCCTGGTTCTGGTAGGGGACGACCTTCACGCCCTTCGCCGCCCAGTAGGTCTTTGCGTAGGTTTCCTGGATCGTGCCCTGTTCGACGCCGATCGACTTGCCCTTCAGCGATTCGGCCGTCGGCAGCAGGCCGGCGCCCTTCTTCGCGACGAGGCGCGTCGGCGTATTGAACAGCTTCGACGAGAACGCGATCTGTTCCTCGCGCGCCGGCGTCATCGACATCGACGACAGCACGCCGTCGAACTTGCGCGCCTTCAGCGCCGGGATCATCCCGTCGAAGTCGTTTTCGATCCACACGCATTTCGCGTTCATGCGGCGGCAGATTTCGTTGCCGAGGTCGACGTCGAAGCCGACCACCTTGCCGTCCGGGCCTTTCGATTCGAAAGGCGGGTAGCTTGCGTCGACGCCGAACCGCACGGTCGTCCAGTCCTTCGCGTACGCGCTGCCGGCCGATACGGCAAGCAGGGCAACGGTCACAGCCGCAAGAATCTTTTTCACTCGGTGACTCCTCGTTTTGTTCGATGGGTGCGCGGTTGTGCCGCGCCGTAAGCCTTCGGTCCGGCACGGCTTCGCGCCGGACTGTCCGTTTCGCCCGCCCGATGCGGGCGCACGACGTGCGGAGATTATCAAGACAAAATACCGGCAGGGCGCCTAGGACAAGCCCCGATACCGGGCCCGGCGGCGGCGCGCGGCTGCGCGCGACCGTTTCAGACACAGGAACGATTCAGCCGAGCGTTTCGTTGACCGCCCGCTGCAGGCACGTGACGAATTGCGAAACGGCGGGCGTGGGCAGCATGTCGCGCCGCGCGATGATCGACAGGTCGAAGCGCGGCATGCTTTCGTCGAGTTCGGCCGTGCGGATGCCGAGCGGCGCGACCATCGCGGCGAGCGGGCGCGTGAAGCAGCCGATCACGTCCGAGCGCGCGACGAGCCCGAGCGTCACCGCGAACGACATCGGCGATCTCAGCAGGCGTTTCGGCAGCGGCAGCCCGCGCGCCTCGAACATCCCGACCATCACGCTGTGCGGAAACTGCTCGGCGCCGACGGTGACGATCCACTCGGCGTCGAGCAATTCCTCTAAACGGCGCGCATGCGCGAGCGGGTGGCCCTCGCGCATCACGACGGTGAATTCGGTCGACAGCAGCGGCGATTGCGTGAAATCGCGGTCGAGCGCGGGCACATGGTGCATCGCGGCGATGTCGAGCGTGCCGTTGCGCAATTGCGCGAGCGCGTCGGGCACCGTCACTTCCTCGAGATGCAGGCTGACGTTCGGCATCGACCGGCGGAACGCCGTCACCGCGTGCGGCAGCGCCGTCAGCGCGATCGACGGCATCGTGCCGACCGCGACGCGCCCCGACATCTCGCCTTTCACCTGCTCGACGGCCTCGACCGTGCGGCGGATGTCGCCGAGCAACTGCTCGGCACGCGGCAGCAGCGCATGGCCGCAGGCGGTCAGCTCGACGCCGCGCACGCTGCGCGCGAGCAGTTCCGCGTTGAGCGCCGTTTCGAGTTCGCGGATCGTGTGCGTGATCGCGGGCTGCGTGACGCCGAGCTCGCGTGCGGCGGCGCGCAGGCTCTTGAGATGCGCGGCGGAGACGAATGCCTGGAGCTGCGCGATGTTCAGGGGATTGCGGATGCGGGTCATCGGTCGGGTCCGGTTGGCGCGAAAGGGGCTTTGGCGGGCGAAGTGGCGGGGGCGGCGGCTTCCGGTCGCGATCCTGACGATTGTGCGCGTGGGTTCACGTCGTCGGGTCGACGCATCGGGTGCCGATGCGCAGCGCGAGCGTCATGCGCCGGACCGCGCGCGGAACGCGTGACGATACCGCTGCGGCGACGTGCCGACGATGCGCGCGAACCGCTCGCGAAACGCGGTCACCGAACCGAACCCGGCTTCCGTTGCCACATGTTCGATCGACAGCTCCGTGACTTCCAGCAACTGCTGCGCATGCCTGACGCGCGCGGTCTGCAGCCATTGCCGCGGCGACGTGCCCGTCTGCTCCTGAAAGCGCCGCGTCAGCGTGCGCACGCTCGTCGACGCCTTGCGGGCCATCGCGTCGAGCGTGAGCGGCTTGTGCAGGTTGGCCTGCAGCCAGTCCATCAGGCTTTGCAGCCCGTCGGTGCCGGCCGGCCATTCCGGCGCGATGAACTGCGCCTGCCCGCCTTCGCGGACGCGCGGCGCCACCGCGTAGCGTGCGGCGTCGACGGCGACCGCCGCGCCGTAGTCGGCCTGGATCATGTGCAGGCACAGATCGAGGCCGGCCGCTGCGCCGGCCGACGTCAGGATCTGGCCGTTGTCGACGAACAGCACGTTCGGGTCGACCGTCACGTTGGGGTAGCGGCGCGCGAGTTCGCCGGCCGCCAGCCAGTGCGTCGTCGCGCGCAGGCCGTCGAGCAGCCCGGCTTCCGCGAGCACGAACGCGCCGCTGCAGATCGACGCAATCCGGCAACCGCGCGCGGCCGCCGCGCATAGGGCCGCGATCACGCGGCGCGACGTCGGCGCGAGCGGCACGGACGTGCCGGGGACGACGATCGTGTCGGCGTCGGCGAGCGCATCGAGACGAAACGCGGGCCGCAGTTCGAACAGGTCGCCGGCGACGCGCGCATGCTCGCTGCACACGCGCACGCGGTACGCATGCTCGACGCCGGGCGAACGCACGCGCGCGAACGTGTCGCATGCGACGCCCAGATCGAACGGGACGACATCGGGCAGAGCGAGGACGGCGACCGTATGCATGGCGTTCGAGGCCGTGGCCAGAATCCGTTTAAAGATGGCATTCTAGCCAATGGATCGGGCCCGTACCACACGCCATAATTGCGGCTGACCAACCTGGGGGCCCATCGATGAAACAAGACGATCGCAATGCGTTGCGCAACCTGCAGTACCTGTCGCTGCTGGAGGCGACCACGCTCGTCGTGCTGGTGTGCATCGCCGTGCCGCTCAAGCATCTGGCCGGTTATCCGGTCGCGGTATCGATCATGGGCCCGATTCACGGTATCGCTTTCGCTATGTACGTGTGGGCGGTCGTCGGCACCGCGTCGAGCGGGCTGTGGAGCAAGGGCGACGTCGCGCGGCTCGTGCTGTCGGCCGTCGTGCCGTTTGCGGGGCTGGCGAGCGCCGGATGGATCGCGCGCAGGCGGCACGCGCAATGATTTACCTGCTGCTCAAGGCCGCGCATGTCGTCGCCGTCGTCACGTTCGTCGGCGGGCTGCTGATGCTGTCCGTCGGCGTCCGTATCGCCAACCTCGCCGTGCATCGCGCGGTGCGGCGCTGGGATCGTTCGGTGACGGTGCCCGCGCTCGCGCTCGTCTGGATCACGGGGATTGCGATCGCGCTGAGCGGACACTGGTTCGGCGCCGCGTGGCTGTCGGTGAAGCTGGTAGTCGTCACCGCGCTGTCGGCGCTGCACGGGATGCTGGCCGGCACGCTGCGGCGCATGGAGCGCGACGATCTCGTCGTCGTGCCCGCGCAATGGCTCGGGCAGGCAGCGGGCGCTGTCGTGGTCGCGGCGGGGATCGTCGTCGGGCTGGTCGTGATCAAGCCGTTTTGATGCGTTGGCCTACGCCAGCGCCGTTTCGACGGCCGCCAGCATGCGGCGCCGGATCCACCCGCTCCCCAGCCGGATCGCGAGCCAGTACGGCGTAAACAGCCGCCGCGTCCGTGCGATCGGGCAGTGGATGAAGGTTTCGGTACGCAGGATGTACGCACCCGATGCCAGCCCGACGACTTCGAACCGGAGCACCAGCTTCGCGTCGCGTGGGTCGTCGTGCCGGACGAAGGCCGTTGCATCGGCGATGGCGCGTACGTCGGTCGTCGGGCGCCAGAAGCGTCCGACGAGACCGAGCGACAGCGACGTGTCGTCCCGGTGAAGCAGCGTGAACGTGTGGAAACCGAAACGCGCGCGTTCGCTTCGGGCCGGCCCGTTGCGAAGCGTGTCGACGACGGCCGACGGGAATTCGCGCACCGTCATCAGTGCATCGACGACCGGATCGGCGCGCATGTCGAGCGACGCGACCGCGTCGATGATGCGGGCCGGCGACGCATGGATCGGCTGCGATTCGTGCACTTCGTGGAAGCCGAACGACGGGATGAACGGCGGCTTGCGCGCCGAGGTCCGGGTGCTCGATTCGGAGACGATGCCGAGCGCGTTCATGGGCGGCTCCTGAAGGCAAAGCTCGATCGTAGCACCGGGCGCGAATTGGCGCCGCGCCGCTTCGGCGATGCGCATCGCACCGCGCCGCATCGACAAAAAAAGCCCGGAAACTCGCGTTCCCAGGCGGGAGACCATCAACGATGATGGTGGAGGAGACGTTGTCGTCCGGATGCGCGCCGTCCTTCTGCCGGCGACGTCGCGCACGATCCGCGGTCAGATCGCCCAGCCGCCGAGATAGAACGTGACGAGCACGGCCGCGATCAGCACGGTGCCGACGTTGAGCTTGCGGAATTCGCCGCTCGCAATGCGGCCGATCACGAGCGTCGAGAAGCCGAGCATGATGCCCGTCACGATGTTCGCGGTCAGCACGATGAACACCGCGCACACGAGGCCGGACATCGCATCGACCATGTCGTCCATGTGCAACTTGCTCACGCTGCCGAGCATCAGCAGGCCGACGTACATCAGCGCGGGTGCCGTGGCGTACGACGGCACGAGGCCCGCGAGCGGCGAGAAGAACATCACGACGAGGAACAGCAGGCCGACCACGGCCGCCGCGAGGCCCGTCTTCGCGCCGGCGGCCACGCCGACACTCGACTCGATGTAGGCCGCCGCCGGTGCGCCGCCGAGGAAGCCGGAGAAGATCGAGCTGAGCGAATCGGCGGTCAGCGCGCGGCCGCCGTTGATGATGCGGCCATTCTCGTCGAGCTGGCCGGCCTGCCCGGCGACCGCGCGGATCGTGCCGGTCGCGTCGAACACGGCCGTCATCACCAGCGCGAGCACGCTCGGCAGCACGGCCATCGACAGCGCGCCCTTGATGTCCATCGCGCCGATCAGCGACGCATGGCCCGGTGCGCTCAGCGACGGCAGCGCGAAGATGCCGTGGTACTTCACGGCCGGGTCGAACACGAGGCCGAACACCGAGATCGCGATCACGACGAGCAGGATGCCGCCCGGCACGCGACGCTTTTCGAGGCCGAAGATCGCGGCGAGGCCGACGACCGACATGATGACCGGGAACGCGGTGATCTGGCCGAGCGAGACCGGCAGGCCGGCGCCCGGGTTCTTGATCACGAGGCCGACGTCGTTCGACGCGATCAGCAGCAGGAACAGGCCGATGCCGATGCCGGTGCCGTGCGCGACGCCCGCGGGCAGGTTGCGCAGGATCCACGAGCGCACGCCGGTGACCGAGATGCCCGTGAACACGAGGCCCATCAGGAACACGGCGCCGAGCGCGACCGTCGGATGCAGCCCCTTGCCGAGCACGAGGCCGAACGCGGTGAACGCGGTCAGCGAGATCGCGCAGCCGATCGCGATCGGCAGCTTCGCCCACAGGCCCATCAGCAGCGAGCCGAACGCGGTGGTGAGGCAGACCGCGACGAACACGGCGCTCGTGTCGAAGCCGGCCTTGCCGAACATGCCGGGCACGACGAACACGGAATAGACCATCGCGAGGAACGTGGTCACGCCCGCAATGATTTCGCCGCGCTGCGTGCTGCCGCGCGACGAAATGCCGAAGTACCGGTCGATGACTCCCTTGGTGCCAAAGTCAGTTTCTTCCGCGCCGACGCCGACCGTCGGCTGCACCGGGGTATCACTCATGAGCTTGCTCCTTTATCAGCATGCTGAAACGGCCCGTAGCGAACCGTCGTCAGGGTGTCTCGTATCTGGTTGGGATTATCGGCAACGTCGTGGGGACGAATGACGCGTGATCCGTGTCGTCATGCGCGAATCGAAACGATCGCGAGCGTGTCGCGTCGTACGGCGCGTTGTGTTGTCGACCCCGTCACGTGTGCTTTGCCGTAGCGAAGGTTAGGCGAACGGCTCATCACGTCCCATTGGGGGAAGAGCATGCAGCGCATGTCGCAGCGCTTATATCGGCGTGAAACGGGGCTTCGTCGTGCCGGAACGCGTGTATACGCCTAGTTCGAATCCGTTAAGGCGACTATTTGAATGCGGGGTCGGCGGGCAGGGCCGAAGCGGGTGGTGCATCGGGTATTACGAAAGTCTTTCGTCGTGGCCGGTGCCGTCCACGCGTCAATTGTGCGCGAGACGCTCGAGGTACGCGCAGAACATGTCGCCCATGGCCGCCGAATACGCGTCGATTTCCACGGGCGTGCGCTCGCTTTCCGAAAACGCCTTGCCGGCCGTGGCGAGCGTGGTGGTGATCAGGTCGCACGCGAGCGCGCGCGTGGCGTCCGGCGCATCGGGCAGCGCCTCCCGCATGAACGCCTGGAAGATGCGGTTGCCGGCCGCTTTCGCTTCCTGCGCCTCGGGCGCGTCGCGATAGAGCGGCGCGGCGTCGTCGAGCGCGATGCGCATGCGCGCCTCGTCGCATTCCGAACGGATGAACGCGTGGACGGCCGTGCGCAGCCGCTCGGGCGGCGTTTGACGCGCATCCTCCAGCATGCCGCGCAGCATCTCGGATGTCTGCCGCCATTCGTCGTACTGCAGCCGGAACAGCACGGCCGCCTTGTTCGGGAAGTACTGGTACAGCGAGCCGACGCTCACGCCGGCCCGCTCGGCGACGCGCGCCATCGTGAAGCGCTGCGCGCCTTCGCTCGCCAAAACCTGAACAGCGGCCTGGAGGACGTCTTCGACGAGACGCGTCGAGCGGGCCTGCTGGGGCTGTTTGCGCGTGGCGATCCGGGTGTTTCGGCGGTCGGTCATGAGCGGTTTGCCAATGCGAATA
Organism: Burkholderia sp. DN3021; assembly: GCF_049805555.1. NCBI lineage: Bacteria > Pseudomonadati > Pseudomonadota > Betaproteobacteria > Burkholderiales > Burkholderiaceae > Burkholderia > Burkholderia sp. DN3021. The sequence continues at coordinate 16,052 of NZ_JBNCAB010000057.1, forward strand.
GTAAAACCTGAATAGTTCGTCATATTCTAATCGGGTGCAACGACGCACTCAACCCGATACCGGAGATTCGCATGACCACCCTGATTCTCGACCCGCTTGCCTCGCTGCTGGAGCGCCTGTTCGACGAGGCCGACGCGTCGTCGCCCGCGACGAGCCCGGACTTTGCCGACCTGTCGCACGACGAGCACGCGCGGCTGATGCGCAGCAAGACCGACTACGCCGATTTTTATGCGCGCCTGAAGGATTACCCGCTCGCCGTATCGCGCGAGACGGGCACGCTGCTGTATATGCTCGCGCGCAGCCGTGGCGCGCGGGCGATCGTCGAATTCGGCACGTCGTTCGGCATTTCGACGCTGCATCTCGCGGCCGCGCTGCGCGACAACGGCGGCGGCCGGTTGATCACGAGCGAGTTCGAGCCGTCGAAGGTCGTGCGCGCGCGGGCGAACCTGACGGCCGCCGGGCTTGCCGATCTCGTGGAGATTCGCGAAGGCGATGCGCTGCGCACGCTGGCCGCCGACCTTCCGGATACGGTCGATCTGCTGCTGCTCGACGGCGCGAAGGCGCTGTATCCCGAGATACTCGCGCTGGTCGAATCGCGGCTCGGGGCGGGTGCGTTCGTCGTCGCCGACAACGCGGAATACAGCCCCGACTACCTCGCTTATGTGCGCGCACCGGAAAACGGCTATCTGTCGGTGCCGTTCGGCGGCGATGTCGAGCTGTCGATGCGGATACGCTGAGCACGTTGCAACCGTAACGATGACGCGGACGATTTCATGCTTCCATTCATAAAATATAGGAAAACTGATTGAATGGATGCGTGACGGCAGGTAGCAGGATGGCGCCCGGCGCTTCGGGCGCCGTACGCGTCACTTCAGGAACACATAGCGCGCAAAGTACGGGAAGCGGCCGATCGCATGTTCGGTCGCGCACGTCGCAGCCGGCGGCGTGCCGCCCGCGGTATCGAGCCGCTGCACGAAGCGCACGCCGGCGAGCGTGCCGGTTGCGGCCGGCGTCGCGGCGAGCAGCAGTTGCGCAATGCTGCCCGGGCGCGCGCTCGGCGCTTCCGCGAGCTTCTTGCCGGTGATGCGGCTGCCGTCGAGCGCTTCCCACGACGGCCCCGCGCCGTGCCGGACGACGAGCGTGCCGTCGGCGTCGAACAGCATCGCCTCCGGGCGCTGGAATGTCCACGCGAGCCGGTGTTCATTGTCGTATTCGCATGCGTAGATCTGTACGCCGGTCGCGGTGGTCGACAGTACCGGCGTCGCAGGCTCGGGCGGCGCGAGACCGGCCGCATCTTCTGCGTAAGCCGGCAACGTGAAAGCCGCGAAGGAAAGGCCGGCCGCGAGGGCCAGCAGCATGTCGCGTTTCGGAGAGCGGCTTGGCATGGCGGGGCGTCCTTTCAGGTCGGGTGACGGTCGTGCGGGGTCGATCCCGTAAACGCTAGACGCCGATTGCGCAGGCTGCAATTCGGAAATGGCAATCGCGGCGCTAGTCGCCGCGATTGCCACCGAATGGCTATGCGCGGCCGCTCGTCGCGGCGGTCGCGCGGAAGCAGCTCAGGCCGCGCCGGCCGGCGTCGGCGCGTGTTCCGCGATCAGGCGCTCGGCCTTCAGCGCGTCCCACAGTCCGGACGGAATCGGCGCCGCGGCCAGCCGCAGGTTCTCGTCGATGCGATCGGGCCGGCTCGCGCCGGGGATCACGGCCGCGACGGCCGGGTGCGCGAGCGAGAACTGCAGCGCCACCGCGCGGACGTCCACATCGAAGCGCTCGCCGATCTGCCGGATGCGCGCGACGCGATCGAGCATGTCCTGCGTCGCCGGCTGATACTCGAAGTGGGTGCCGCCGGCGAGCACGCCGGAATTGTACGGACCGCCGACGATGATGCCGAGCCCGCGCGCGACGCTTTCCGGCATCAGCCGTTCGAGCGCGCCCGCATGGTCGAGCAGCGTGTAGCGGCCGGCGAGCAGGAAGCCGTCGGGATCCGAGCGTTCGAGGGCGAGCTCGCACGGCTCGACGCGGTTCACGCCGAGGCCCCAGCCCTTGATGACCTTCTCGTCGCGCAGCCGCGTGAGCGCTTTCGCCGCACCCGACATCGCGACGTCGAACACGTCGAGCCAGCGCTCGCCGTGGAAGTCGATGGCCGGATCGTGGATCCACACTGTGTCGAGCCGGTCGGTGCGCAGCCGCTCGAGGCTCGCTTCGATCGAGCGCAGCGTGCCGTCCTCGGTGTAGTCGTAGACGATCTTGTTCGGCAGGCCATGGCAGAACAGGCCGCCCTTCTCGCCGAGATCGCGCTGCGACGCGTCCTCGTGTTCGTCGAGGACCAGCCGGCCGACCTTCGTGCCGAGCGAATATTCGTCGCGCGGCCGGCCGGCGAGCGCTTCGCCGAGGCGCAGCTCGGCGAGGCCCGCGCCATACAGCGGCGCGGCGTCGAAGTAGCGGATACCGCTTTCCCAGGCCGCATCGACCGTGGCCAGTGCTTCTTCGTTCGGGATGTCGCGATACATGTTGCCCAGCGGCGCCGTGCCGAAACCCAGGCGGGAAGGGAGCGTGATTCTCATGTCGGATTCCTGTGGATCGTTCACGCGGCGGCTTGCGCGAGCGTCGGATAGTCCGTCAGGCCCTGTGCGCCGCCGCCGAACAGCGTGTTGCGGTCGTGCGGCGTGAGCGCGGCGCCGGTGCGCAGGCGTTCGGGCAGGTCGGGGTTCGCGACGAACGGGCGGCCGAAGGCGACGAGGTCGGCCCAGCCGGCGGCGATCGCTTCGCGCGCGCGCTCGGCGGTGTACGCACCGGCGTAGATCAGCACGCCCGGGTACGCGGCGCGCAGTTGCCGCTTGAATTCGACCGGCATCAGCGGTGCGTCGTCCCAGTCGGCTTCCGCGATGTGCAGGTAGCCGACCCCGAGCTCGCCGAGCAGCTTCGCGGCGGCGAGGTAGGTCGTTTCCGGATCGTCGTCGACGCAGCCGTTCAGCGTGGTCAGCGGCGCGAGGCGGATGCCGACGCGCGACGCGTCGCCGGTGCCTTCGATCAGCGCCTGCGCGACTTCGCGCAGGAAGCGCAGCCGGTTTTCCAGCGAGCCGCCGTACGCGTCGGTGCGCGTGTTCGCATTCGAGTCGATGAACTGGTTCACGAGATAGCCGTTCGCGCCGTGCAGTTCGACGCCGTCGAAGCCGGCTTCGATCGCGTGGCGCGCGGCGGCGCGGTACTGGCCGACGATCTCGCGGATCTCGTCGATCGTCAGCGCGCGCGGCTCGGACGCCTGCACGAAGCCCGGCGTGCTGCCGTCTTCACCGGCGATGAACACGTTCACGCCCTTCGCCTGGATCGGCGACGACGACACGGGTTGCCGGCCGCCGAGCAGGCTCGTGTGGCTCAGCCGGCCGACGTGCCACAGCTGCGCGAACATGCGCCCGTGCGCGGCATGCACGGCGTCCGTCACCTTGCGCCAGCCGGCGACCTGCGACGGCGTGTGAATGCCGGGCGTCCACGCGTAGCCCTTGCCGAGCGGCGCGATATAGGTGCCTTCGCTGACGATCAGGCCCGCGCTCGCGCGCTGCGCGTAATACGCGGCCATCAGTTCGTTGGCTTCGTCGCCGGGCTGGCTCGCGCGCGAACGCGTCATGGGCGGCATCACGACGCGGTTCGGCAGCGTCAGCGTGCCGAGTCGCAGCGGTTGAAAAAGCGGGTCCTGGGTCATGGTGAATTCCTGTCGGTGCCGCGGCCGGCTGGCCGCGAACGGGTCGATTGAGGGTGCGGCGCGCTTAGTCCCACTTCGGCGCGAGGCCGGCCGGGTCGACTTCGCGGCCGTTGCGGTCAAGCGCGGCGATCTGCGCCATGTCTTCGTCGGTCAGGCGCAGCGTCTGCGCGAGCAGGTTGCTCGCGAGGTTCTCGCGCTTCGTCGACGACGGAATCACCGAGTAGCCGAGCTGCAGCGCCCACGCGAGTGCGACCTGTGCGGGCGTCGCGTGATGACGTTGCGCGATCGCGCCGATCACCGGGTCGCCGAGCACCTTGCCGTACGCGAGCGTCATGTACGACGTCACGTGGATGCCTTCGCCGTTCAGGAACTCGACGAGCTTGCGGTTCTGCAGGTACGGGCTCAGTTCGATCTGGTTCGTCGCGATCGCGTCCTTGCCGACGGCCGCGATCGCTTCCTTCGTCAGTGCGATGTTGAAGTTCGAGATGCCGATCTGGCGCGTGAGGCCCTTTGCCTTCGCATCGGCGAGCGCGGTCATGAACGTGTCGAGCGCGACGCCGTTGTCCGGGGCCGGCCAGTGGATCAGCGTCAGGTCGACATGGTCGGTGCGCAGCTTGCGCAGGCTTTCTTCGAGGCTCGGCACGAGCTTGTCCGGCGCGTAGTTGTCGACCCAGATCTTGGTGGTCAGGAACAGGTCTTCGCGGCGCACGCCAGACGCGGCGATCGCTTCGCCGACTTCGGCTTCGTTGCCGTAGATCTGCGCGGTGTCGATCGCGCGGTAGCCGAGCTCGAGGCCGTTGCGGACCGAGTCGACGACGACCTGGCCTTGCAGGCGGAAAGTGCCGAGGCCGAATGCGGGAATCTTGCTCATCGTGTGCTCCTGGGAGAGGGGAACGGTTGCGGTATGCGAGTCATTCTGGCGTTTGAGACTGATGAGATAAACGCCTTTAGAGGTCAAAAATATTTGATTTGAATTCAAATATCGGTTGTGAACCGGGCCCGCTGCGGGTCGGTGCCGGCCTTATGCGACGCGTGTTTGCGCGCTCGCGTTCGCATTCGCATGGAACGCCGGCAGCACGTCCGCTGCGATCTCGGCCATCGTCTCGTCGAGCGGACGGCGGTTGCGGCGGAAATGCAGGCCGATGTGCCGCACGCCGGCGTCGCGCATCGCAGCGAGTTCCTCGGTCAGCGCGATGCGTCCCGCGCGGGCGCCGAAGCGGTGCCGCTGCAGCGGTTCGTGCGGATCTTCCGCGAGGTCGAGGTGGATGAAGCTCACGTATGGCTTGTCGCCTGCTACTGCGCGCCAGTTCGCGGCGCGCTGCGCGTGGTCGGCCGGCGTGCCCGGATACGCGAGGCAGCCGTCCATGTGCTCGCCGATCCACGCGGGCGTCTGCTGTGCGAGGCCTGCGACGAGCAGCGGCACCGGCGAACGGGCGGCCGGCAGCACGTCGAGGCCGGGCGGCAGGTGAGCGCGCGCGCCGTCGCGCAGCAGTGCGATCTGGTCGCGGAAATTCGCGCCGCGCGATGCGAAGTCGCGGCCGAACAGCGGATATTCGACCGGCCGGTCGCCGCTCGCGACGCCGAGCAGCAGTCGGCCGCCGCTCAGTTCCTGGATCGTCGCGGCCGATTTCAGCGTCAGCAGCGGTTCGCGCAGCGGCAGCACGACGGCCGCCGTGCCGAGCAGGATGTCGCGCGTGATGCCGGCGAGGTAGCCGAGATACGAGAACGTTTCGAACACCTGCGCGGCGTCGCCGAACGACGGGTCGTACACCGGCACGTCGCGTACCCAGAGCGCGCGGAAGCCGAGCGTGTCGGCCAGTTGCGCGAGCTCCGCGTGGATTTCCAGATTGGGCACGCCGGGGCGGCGGCCGTCATGCTGGCGCTTCGCGTCGCCGGCCGGCGACCAGTCGTTGTCGAGCGGCAGTTCGATACCGACGCTGAAGCCGCCGTCGGCGAGTTTGTCGAGTGAAGTGGACATGGTCGGGCTCCGTTCAGACCGCGCGCAGGCTGCCTTCGAGCCGGTAGAAATCGAGCGACGGCGCGGTGAAGAACGAGCGCGACGTGCCGGCGGCGAAATCGTCGATGTGCACGACCGTCGCGCGGTCGGCTTCCTGCCACGAGATCGCGTAGGTCTCGCCGGCGATGTGCTGCCACGTGCAGGCGACTTCGCCCTGCGCGCCGGCGTATGCGCCTTCGGTGATCTCGTAGCGCATGTGGCGACCATCCTCGTCATACGCGTTGAGCGCGGCGAGGCCGTCGTAACGGACTTCGAATGTCTTGCCGGCGAACGGCGGACGCTGGGTCGATGCGTTCATGCTGATCAGCTCCTGCAAATAGATGTGACGTTCAATGGGCGAGTTCGACGGGTTCTGCCGTGCGTTCGGGCAGCCCGTGGCGACGGTCGAGACGGCCGCTCAGCGCGGTGAGCGCGAACGCGCCGAGCGTGACCACCGCGGCGATCCACGGCGTGTGGCCGAGGCCGACGTTCGCGACGATCAGGCCGCCGAGCGACGAGCCGCCGGCGACGCCGAGGTTGAACGCGGCGATGTTGAAGCCCGATGCGACGTCGGTGGCGTCCGGCGCGAAGTGGCGCGCCTGCTTGACGACATACACCTGCAGCCCGGGCACGTTGCCGAACGCGACCGCGCCCCACGCGAGCATCGTCAGCACCGCGAGCCATTTGACGTGGATCGTGAAGGTCAGCGCGAGCAGCACGATCGCGAGCAGCAGGAAGATCCGCTTGAGCGCCTTCACGGGGCCGACGGCGTCCGCGAGCTTGCCGCCCCACACGTTGCCGAACGCGACCGACACGCCATAGCCGACGAGCACGAGGCTCACCTGCGACGGCGTGAAGCCGGCGATCTGTTCGAGCAGCGGCGCCATATACGTGAACGCGATCAGCGAGCCGCCGTAGCCGACGGCCGTCATCGCAAAGACGAGCAGCAGGCGCGGCTGCGCGAGCACGCGGAGCTGGCGGGCGAGCGGCGCCGGCGGCGTTTGCGGCAGCGCGCGCGGCACGAACGCGACCGCGCCAAGGAACGCGACGAGGCCGAACAGCGCGACGATCAGGAACGTCGCGCGCCAGCCGAAGTGCTGGCCGATGAAGGTGCCGAGCGGAATGCCGGCGACGAACGCGACGGTCATCCCGCTGAACATCGTCGCGATCGCGCTGGCCGCCTTGTCCTTCGGCACGAGCGTGGTCGCGATGATCGAGCCGACCGAGAAGAACACGCCGTGCGCGAGGCCGGTGAGGATGCGCGCGACGATCAGCGATTCGTAGCCGGGTGCCTGCCATGCGACGAGGTTGCCGACGGTGAAGAGCGCCATCAGCGCGGCGAGCAGCATCTTGCGCGGCACGCGGCCGGTGAGCGCGGTCAGGAGCGGCGCGCCGATGGCGACGCTCAGCGCGTACAGGCTGACGAGCAGCCCGGCCGACGGCAGGCTGACGCCGAGGTCGGCGCCGATCGTCGGGATCAGCCCGACGATCACGAATTCGGTGGTGCCGATGGCAAATGCGCTGATGGTCAGCGCAAGCAGGGCGAGTGGCATGATGGGATCCTGGTTCCAGTAAGGATGGATCGCAGTGTGCCGACTTTACTTTTGCGGAAAAACTGGTCTATAAACCAAATTGTTTTGATTTCAAATCAACAATGAAAATCACGCTCGACGAACTCCAGGCCTTTGCCGCCGTGGTCGACACCGGTTCGATCACCGCTGCCGCGCAGCAGCTCGACCTCACCGTGTCGGCGGCGAGCCGCACGCTCGCGCGGCTCGAGGAGAAGCTGAAGACCACGCTGCTGCGCCGGACCACGCGGCGGCTCGAACTGACCGAGGAAGGGCGCGCATTCCTGCAGGACGCGCGCGCGATCATCGAGTCGGTCGAGAATGCGGAAGAGCAGATGCTCGCGCGTCGCGAGATGCCGTCGGGGCGCCTGCGCGTCGACGCCGCGACGCCGTTCATGCTGCACGTGATCGTGCCGCTCGTGCGCGGCTACCGCGAACGCTTCCCGAAAGTCGAGCTGGAGCTGAACAGCAACGAAGGGATCATCGACCTGCTGGAGCGGCGCACCGACGTCGCGATCCGGATCGGCCGGTTGAAGGATTCGACGCTGCACAGCCGGCGCATCGGCAACAGCCGGCTGCGCATCCTCGCGAGCCCCGCGTATGTCGAAGCGCATGGTCAGCCGCGCAAGGTCGAGGATCTCGGCAGGCACACGCTGCTCGGCTTCACGCAGCCCGAATCGCTGAACGTGTGGCCGATCCTCGGCACCGACGGCGAGCCGTGCCGCATCGAGCCGGACATCTGGTCGTCGAGCGGCGAGACGCTGCGGCAGCTCGCGCTGGACGGCGCGGGCATCGTCTGCCTGTCGGATTTCATGACCGCGCAGGATCGCGAAGCGGGGCGGCTCGTGCAGGTGCTCGCGCGCCAGACGCTCGACGTCGAGCAACCGATCCATGCGGTGTACTACCGCAATACCGCGATCTCGTCGCGGATCGCGTCGTTCGTCGATTACATGATCGAGGTGCTGGGCGGCGGCAGCAGCGGCAGCGATGCGCCGGCCCGGCGCAAGGCCGCGTGGCTGGAGCCGCGCTAGCGGCTGCGGGCGGCTTGCGGGGGAAGACGGGGCGGCCATAGCCCCGCTTGGCCCGGCGTGCCGCGTGGCGGCACGCCGTCGTGCTGCGGTTACGCCTCTTCGGACCAGGACATCCCGTCGCGCGCAAGCAGCGCCGACGAGGCCGCGGGCCCGAACGTGCCGGACGTGTACAGGCGCGGCCGGTCGCCGAGCTGCTTCCAGCCGTCGAGGATCGGCTCGACCCACGACCATGCGGCTTCGAGCTCGTCGCGGCGCATGAAGTGCGTGAGGCGGCCGCGGATCACGTCGATCAGCAGCCGTTCGTACGCTTCCGCGCGCCGTTCCGGAATCGCCTGCTGCAGGTCGAGGTTCAGGCTCACGGGCACCATGTTCATGCCGCTGCCCGGTTCCTTCGCGAGCATCTGCAACTGGATCGACTCTTCCGGCTGGAGCTGGATCACGAGGCGGTTGCCGTAGTGGCGCGGGCCGGTCGGGATGATCGAGAACGGCATGTCCGCGAACTCGATCACGATTTCCGACTGGCGGCGCTGCAGCCGCTTGCCCGTGCGCAGGAAGAACGGCACGTTCGCCCAGCGCCAGTTGTTGATGTGCGCGCGCAGCGCGACGAAGGTTTCCGCGCGGCTGTCCGCCGGCACGTTGTCTTCCTCTAGATAGCCCTTGACCGGCTGGCCGTCGACCGCGCCGGCCGTGTACTGGCCGCGCACCGTGTCGCGCGCGACGTCGGACAGCGCCATCGGCCGCAGCGAGCGCAGCACCTTCAGCTTCTCGTCGCGCACCGCGTCCGGGTCGAGCGACACGGGCGGCTCCATCGCGACGATGCACAGCAGCTGCAGCAGGTGGTTCTGCACCATGTCGCGCAGCGCGCCGGTATGGTCGTAGAAGCCCGCGCGGCTGCCGACGCCGACCGTTTCCGCGACCGTGATCTGCACGCTGCGGATGTTCGGCGCCTGCCACAGCGGCCCGAAGATCGGGTTGCCGAAGCGCAGCACCATCAGGTTCTGCACGGTTTCCTTGCCGAGATAGTGGTCGATCCGATAGATCTGCGATTCCTCGAAGTGCTTGCCGACCGCATCGTTGATCGCCTTCGCGGACGCGAGATCGTGGCCCAGCGGCTTTTCGAGGACGACGCGCGAGCGCGCGTCGACGAGGTGCGCGGCCGACAGGTTGTCGCAGATCGTCGTGAACAGCTCCGGCGACGTCGACAGGTAGAACACGCGGATCGCGTTGCCGCGCGCCGCTTCGGCGAGCCGCAGGTAGTCGTCCGGCGCGTTCACGTCGATCAGCACGTACTTGAACAGGTCGAGGAAACGGCTCCACGCGTCGGCGTTGAACGCCTTCTCGTCGATGAACGGGCGCGACTGCTCGTCCATGAACTTGCGATAGCCGTCGATGCCCCAGTCGCGGCGGCCGACGGCGATGATGCGCGTCTCGGGCGGAAGGTTGCAGTGCAGATGCGCCATGTACAGCGCGGGCAACAGCTTGCGGGCGGCCAGGTCGCCGCCGCCGCCGAAGATGATCATGTCGACGGGCCGGTCGGCCGCGGTCTGGGTAGGCTGATTCGTCATGAGTGGTTCGCGGTTTGAAACGGGGAACGTGAAACGAACGTCGAAGGCATCGGGCGCCGGATGGCCGGCACCGGTACGGCAAAACGATAATAGTGCACGGTTTTGATGGATTGCGTGTGCGTTCCCCCAAGATGTAACAGGGCTTGCATTCCGTCGGGCGGCCTGATTATGATTGAGCACTCACTCATTAAAGGAATCGAACGTGGCCCGACCGCGCAGTCCCGACAAGCACGAAGCCATCCTCGCCGCCGCCGCCCGCGCGCTCGCCGAGGACGGCGCGACCGCGACCACCGCGCGCATCGCGCGGCTCGCAGGCGTGGCGGAAGGCACGGTGTTCACGTACTTCGAGACCAAGGATGCGTTGCTGAACGCGCTGTATCTGAGCCTGAAGGCCGGGATGCGCGAAGCGATGATGGCCGGTTTTCCGGAAGGCGCGCCGGCCGAACAGGCCGTGCGGCATGCGTGGAACGGCTATGTGTCGTGGGGCGTCGCGAATCCGGACGGGCGGCGTGCGCTGCAGCAGCTCGGCGTGAGCGGGCGCATCGACGACGCGCATCGCGCGGCCGGCGCCGAAGGCTTCGGCACGATCCGCTCGCTGCTGCGGGAGCAGATCGTCGCGTCGCGCGGGCTGACGGCCGATGAAGCGCACGCGTTCTGCGCGGCGCTGTTTACGTCGATCGCGGAAACGGCGATGGAGTCGGTCGCGCGCGATCCGGCGCGGGCCGATGCGTACCGGGAAGCCGGGTTTCGTGCGTTGTGGGCGGTGCTGCACGCGGTATGAGCGTGACGCGAACGATGCGACGGAAGGGTTGGCCGCCGTGATGGCATGGGCGGTGCGTGTGCGGTACGACGGAAGGCAGGACGGTTTAAGGCACGGCGAGGCGTCGCGCGAATCATCGATGCATCGTCGATATTAATGAGTGAGTAATCATTCATTATCGTGGTTTCATCTTTTCAAGGAGCAGGAAAATGTCGAAAGTCTGGTTGGTAACAGGGGCCGCGCGCGGTCTTGGGCGAGCGATTTCGGAAGCCGTGTTGGCGGCGGGCGACCGGCTGGTGGCCGGTGCGCGCGATCCCGCGCGGCTGGCCGATCTGGCCGAGCGTCATGGCGACCGGCTGCTGCCGGTCGCGCTCGACGTCACCGACGAGGCGGCGGCCGCGCAGGCCGTCGCGGCGGCTCGCGAAGCGTTCGGCCGCATCGACGTGCTGGTGAACAACGCGGGTTACGGCCATACGGCGCCGTTCGAGCAGATGGGCGCCGATGACTTCCGCGACCAGATCGAAACGAACCTGTTTGGCGTGATCAACCTGACGCGTGCGGTGCTGCCGACGATGCGTGCGCAGCGCGCGGGGCACATCTTCCAGGTATCGTCGGTCGGCGGGCGTACGTCGACGGCCGGTTTGTCCGCGTATCAGGCGGCGAAGTGGGCGGTCGGCGGGTTCAGCGACGTGCTGTCGAAGGAAGTCGCGCCGTTCGGCGTGCGCGTGTGCGCGCTCGAGCCGGGCGGGATGCGCACCGACTGGGCCGCGCAGGCGAAGCGCAGCGTCGACGACCTGCTGCCCGACTATCAGCCGTCGGTCGGGAAGATTCTCGAGCTGTACGGCGCATATGCCGGCCACGAGGTCGGCGATCCGGCGCGGGTCGCGAAGCTGATCGTCGAGCTGTCGCGGCGCGACGACGTGCCGATGCGCCTGCTGCTCGGCGGCGATGCGCTGTTCGTATGCGAGCAGGCGGAAACGCAGCGCGCGGAAGAAGCCGCGCGGTGGCGGGATGCGACGCTGTCCACGCAGTTTCCGGATGCGAAGCTGCCGGAGGGGCTGGAAGCGTTGAAGCGCGTGTAATGAGCACGGCCATGCGCCGCTCGCGCGGCTGCTCCGTTGGGTCGGGCCGTGCGTAACGGCAGGCCCGATGCGAGCGGCCGGACAATCGGCTGCCGTCCATCTGTCGATCACACGCCTGCCCCGACCCAACGGAGCAGCCGCGCACCGTACGACGCACTTGCGATCAGCAGGACAATTGTCAGTCCGACGTTCCACGCGAGAATCATCATCGTGGCGTCGAGCGGATGATAGAGCGATAGCGCGACCGCCGTCATCGCGGAGACGGCAACGCTTCCCGCCATGACCACGGGCACCGGCGCGAGACGTGCGGCATGGCGCAGCATGATCAGCAGCGTCAACGAAAGCGGCACGCCGGTGAGCGCGAGCGTCGCAAAACAGCGGGCCGTTTCGCCCGGCGACAGGCCGTCGGGGCCGATTTCGACCCAATTCGTCAGGCAACCGTAGCCGATCGTCGAGATCCAGACGAACAGAGCCGGCGACGGCAACAGAAGCCACCGCAGCGAGCGCCCCGGCACGCTCGCGATGAACGCGCCGATGGCGGCCAGAATTCCTGTTGCCGCCGCCGCTGCGATGCCGGTGACGAACGCCCGCTCGTGCAGCTTCAACGACAGATCCGGCCGCAAGCCGTGCGCGACGGCGATGGCAAGGAGCAGCAGCGCCGCGAACGTCAGCCAGCCTGTTGCCCGCCACAGCGGCCGGCGCAGCGGGCGGACCGGCGTGCTGTCCGCTACCAGCGATTCGATCAGTTCGGAGGTCGGCCGTATCATTCAGCTGTCCCTTTTCTCGCCAACAATTTACGTAATGTCTTGATCCCGCGATGGACCGCGACCTTCAGGGCGGCAACCGTCATGCCGCTCGCGACGGCCGCTTCCTTCAACGACATTTCCTCGAGTTTGAGCATCCGGATCGCGTCGCGCTGGCCCTGGGGTAAGCGGGCAAGCGCGTCGCGCAGCACCCGCGCATCGGCTGCCTCCTCCATAAGATTCGCTCCGTCGCCGGCCAAGGTTTCGTGGTCGGGGTCGAGCGACATCTCGCGTGATGCCGCACGGCCCTGGCGACGCAGCGCGTCGACGATGCGGCGACTCGCTATCGATACCAGCCACGGCCCGAATGGCCGCTCGGGCGCGTAGGTGTGGCGCACTTGATGAAGGGTGATCAGTATGTCCTGCACCACATCCTCGATGGCATCGGGGTGGACGCCGTGGCGTGCCGCAAGTCGCCTCAAGTACGGGGTGACGCTCTCGAGCAGCCGGCGGTAGGCGTCCCGGTCGCCGATCTGTGCGCATGCCATCAGCGTCGACCAGTCGGGCGATCCGTCCTCCCGAATCGCCGCCCGTCCGCTACCTGCCTCGGGCCCGGCTGCCGGCCGGACCAGACGGATACGCCTTGCACGATGGCTTTCGTCGTCGGTCATTTCCAAGGTATCCCGCTACAAGGTCCGGCGCAGAAAATTTTCCGGCGCGCTGCGTAACCTTTAGTCGCCGCGGAGCGAATTTTCTGACAAGGTCGCGCACCGGCGATCCCCCGATCTTCAGGAGAAGACACCATGAGCAAATCCGCCTTAGCCGTTTCCTCCCTGTCAGCCGCGATCGGACTTGCGCTTGCCATGCAAGCCGCTCCGGGACAGGCGCAGGGTATGAAGGATATGAGCAATATGCCCCAGGTCGTCAAGGACAACATGGCGAAGATGGCGCAGAACCATCTGGAAAAATGCTATGGCGTGAACGCGGTCGCCAAGAACGACTGCGCCGAGGGCGCACATTCGTGCGCGGGGCAGGCCACGCAGGCTCGTGATTCGAAGTCGTTCGTGCTGTTGCCGGCCGGCGATTGCGGCAAGATCGCCGGCGGCAAGCTCAAGGCCGGTTGACGGCCCGCCCCATCATGAGCGTATCCGCGCCGCATCGCCCGGCGCCGCGCCCGATTCCGGCCCGGGCGGGCGTCGGGCTGCGCTTCCGGCACCATCGGACGGTCATTGACGAGCGGCCGGCTGTCGCATGGTTCGAGGTGCACACCGAGAACTACATGGGCGGTGGCACGGCGTCGCGATGTCTGGATGCGATTCGTCGCGATTACCCGCTGTCGCTGCATGGCGTGGGCTTGTCCCTCGGCAGCGCGGACGGGCTGGATGCCGTGCATCTCGCACGGGTGCGTGCAGCAGTGCTGCGTTTCGAGCCCGACCTGGTTTCCGAGCATGTGTCGTGGAGCGCGCTGGGCGGAACCTATTTGGCGGACCTGCTGCCCTTGCCGATGACCGAGGAGGCACTGGAGGTCGTATGCCGGCATGTGGACCAGGTGCAGACCGCGCTCGGGCGGCAGATTCTGGTGGAGAACCCGTCCACCTATTTACGCTACGTCCACTCGACCATTCCAGAGTGGGAATTTCTTTCGGAAATCGCGCGGCGCACGGGATGCGGCCTGCTTTGCGACGTGAACAACGTTTACGTCAGCGCGTGCAATCATGGCTGGGACCCGCATACCTATCTCGCTACGCTGCCGCCGGCGGCGATCGGCGAAATCCATCTCGCCGGCCATAGCACGATGCAACTCGAGAACGGCCGAACACTGCGCATCGACGATCATGGCTCGCGCGTCGCGCCCGCGGTGTGGACACTCTACGAAGCGGCGCTACGGCGTTTTGGCCCGGTGCCGACGCTGATCGAATGGGACAACGACGTGCCCACGCTCGAGGTTCTGATTCAGGAAGCGGCCATCGCGGATGCCGTACGGGAGGCGATTCGAAATGAAACCGCAAACGCATTCGCTTGCTGACGTGCAGCAGGCTTTCAGCCGCAGCCTGCTGTGCGATGCCGATCACGATGCGAATGGCGACATTGCAGCCATGGTGCTCGGCGACGGGCTGGAGCCACGCGCGCGCTTGAACATCTACCGGAACACGGCGATGAGCGTGCTGGCCAATGCGCTGCGCCTGAGCTTTCCGGCTGTGCAGCGTCTGGTCGGCGCCGAATTCTTCGACGGTGCCGCGCGCCTGTTCTGCAGCACGGCGCCGCCGCATCGCGCGTGGCTGGACGAATACGGCGCGCAGTTTCCCGACTTCCTCGCGCAGATGCCGCAGACCGCGTCGCAGCCGTACCTCGGCGACGTCGCACGCCTCGAATGGCAGGTCAATCTCGTGCTTCACGCACCGGACGATCCGATACTCGATCTTGCCCGCCTGGCACGACTCGACGACGTCGCGCTGGGCGAGTTGCGGCTGTGGCCCCATCCAGCTGCGCGGCTGCTGCGCTGCAACTCTCCCGCCGACGCGATCTGGCGCGCAGTGCTCGAGAACGACGATTCGGCCCTACGCGCGATCCGGCTCGACGACGCGCCCGCACACCTGCTCGTGCAGCGCACGGCCGAAGATGTGGAGACGCTCCGCTTGAGTGTCGCCGAATGGCAGATCGCCACGGCGCTCTTCGCAGGCGAGGCGGTGAGTGTCGCACTCGCGAAAGCTCCCGAAGCGCACGGATACGCACTGCTCGCAACCTGTCTTGCACGCGGATGTTTTGCTGAAGCGTCGCAGTCGGCGAACGACTGCGCGTTCGACGGAGGATCACGGACATGACTCGCCTGTCACAAACCGTCCATACCCGGGCGAGCGCGCGCGACGCACTGCTGCGCATCGCGCAGACGCTCGAGCGTGTTCCTTACTGGCTGCTCGCCATTCCGCTGCGGATTGCGGTGGCGACCGTCTTCTGGAACTCGGCGATGACCAAGCTTGCGAACTGGGACGCGGCACTGCAACTCTTTTCGGAAGAGTACCGGTTGCCGGTGCTGCCACCCGAAATCGCCGCATACATGGCTGTCTCGATCGAACTGAGCATGCCGGTGCTGCTTGTACTCGGCCTGGCAGTCCGGCCCGCCGCGCTGGTCCTGCTCGGGATGACCTCGGTGATTGAAATCTTTGTCTATCCGCAGGCGTGGCCCATACACATTCAATGGGCGGCGATGCTGATCGTGCTGTTGTGTCGCGGCGCCGGATTGTTATCGATTGATCATGTGGTGCGCACGCGCTGGCTGCAGCGGAATTCAGCAGAAAACTGAGCCGCAGGCCTTGACCCGAGAGTGTGCTCCAGGGTCCATCGTGAAGTGTACGGATGGAAATTCAATGGACCGTCTTCCCGACATCATGACCGGATCATTGGGGGCGATTCCGGCAGCACTGGAACACGCGGGCAGGTTCAGCCTGTGCAAATCCGCGGACGGTCGACGTCAGCGAGTGGCGTTCCGGATCGTCACCCTCTCGCTGATTGGTCTGCTTGCTGTGCCGTCGTTGAAAAGGGGCGGGGGTCAGCAGCACAAGGGCATCCGTCCGCGTGACGCCGAGGCGGCGCCGCGCGACGGACGAACTGAAGAGGGGCTGAAGTCGACGACGCACACGCCGCGCCGCGTGGCGAAGTCTCCGGTTCCGATCGCACGACATCGGTACCCGGCGCTTCCGGGCTGTCTTTCGGGCCGCGAAGTGACTTACGGCGTCACGACAAGCGCCGTATGCATGCCCGCAACGTAGTGTCCCGGCTTGTTGCAGATCAGCACGTAGTGGCCGGGCGTGAGCTTGAATGACGCGCGCTTGCTCGTGCCCGGCGCGATGTCTTCGACTTCGCCGATCTTTCTCAACCTGTGCTCCAGCACCTGCCGTTTGCGGACAGGAAGTGCATCATCCGGGAGATCGGTCTTGAGCACGACAAGTTCGTGCTCCATGTTGTTGTCCACAGCATTCTTGACGTCGAACGTGACGCGACCCGCTTTCACGTTGTGTGTCTCGAGCTGGATCGAGTTCGAACGCAACGTCGCGTTGACGGTTTGCTCCGCCCGGCTTGCATGCGATGTCATGCCGAGGGCGGTCACACTGGCGAGGATGGCGATTCTGTAAGCGGCGTCCATGGCAGCCTCCTTTGCATCGAAACAACGCGGCCTATCAAGCGTCGAGCGATTGCCGTAAGCGATCCCGGCGAGAACGCTCACGGGCCGACATCGATGCGGCCATAGACACCGTCGGCTTCGTCGTTGGGGCCGGCAGCAAAGAACAGCGTATTGACGGGTTGATTGTTGAGGCCGTTGCCGAATGCGATGCCCCACAGCCCCGGCTCGACGATCGCCTTGCCATCGAGTTGCTGCAGGGTCCCGCGCAGCATGCCTGACGTCGCATCGAACGCGTGGATCATGCCGTCACCGAAGTTGCCGATCAGAACGGTGTTGCTGAAGCGGCCAAAATCCGCGGGCGCAAGCGCCATGCCCCACGGCGCATTCAACGGTTCGCCTGAGGCGAAGCGTTGAATGAATTGTCCCGACGGGCTGAACACGTCGATCAAACCCAACCCTGCACCAGCGACGTCGTCGTGTGCTGCCGCGTCCTGCTTCGCATAAGAGACGTAAAGTTTCGAGCCGATGGCCTGAATTCCAAACGGCGCAAACCCTGCCGGCAAAGCGGGATCTTGAAATGCACCGGTCGTCGTAACCTTTGTGAAGGTTCTGTCGAAAACATCGATCCGGTTGTTGTGGAAGTCCGTTGCGTACAGGAAATTCGCGCCGTTGTTGCTGGCCATGGCGAGCCCTTTGTAGACGGCGCTGCCGCCGCTGTCGAACACAGTGACGGCCGATGTCGGATTGACCGCTGGCGACCACGCCGTGATCGTTCCACCCTCTCCGGCGAAAATGAAGGGCGCCGGCCCCGATTTTGCGCCCTGGGTCACCACGAAGTCTGACGTGCCATTGAATACGATGCCCGTGGGGGCGGCGTCGCCTTGCGAGCCGGCGGGGATTGTCACGACGAGCGATTGCGGCACGCCATTGCCGTCATAGAGCGTTGCGTGCTGCGTCCCGTTATCCGCGACCCAGACAAAGCCCTTGGGATTGAATGCAATGCCCCACGGATTCTTCAGGTTTGTATCCACGTGAGCAGCGGGAAGCGCACCGTCGGAAACCAGTACGCCGACCTTGTACTGACTGACGTGGGATGAACTGCCGCATGCTACGACGCTGGTCAGCACGAATGCCATCATCGCAGCGCCGAGCGTTGTATGGACCTGTTTCATGACTTGGCTCCGAACACGAATGGGACGTTAGTAAACGGACAGGCCGGTGCGTTTATTCCGCTCGTTTCATTTGCGCGGCTACGGTGTCGGGCGCGGAACGCGACGATCAGTCGTGACGTCTATCGCCACGGAACCGTCCATCGTCGATCCTTGCGAGGACGGCCGTTCAAACTGGACAGGAGAAAACAAATGGCGCTCACGCACAAACTGAGCCTGGTGGCACTGCTTTCGACGTTGCCGCTCGCGGCTTACGCGCAGGATGCGCAGTTAGCCGATCCCCAGATCGCCGCGATCGTGGTGACGGCGAATCAGGTCGACATCGATGCAGGGAAGCTTGCGATAGGCAAGACTCACACGAAGCAGGTCAGGGACTTTGCAAAATTGATGGTCACGGACCACACCAGCGTGAACCGATCGGCGGTCGCGCTCGCGACCAGGCTGAACCTGTTTTACGCGTCAGCGCCGGAGCGCCCGGCGCGATAACATCGCGCCGATGGTCAGCACGTCGACCATCGGCGATTTCGAGCGGAACGTCATGGTCGAAGACCCAATCTCATCGCCCGATCGCGCGCTCATGCGGGCAGAGTTGCGCGCGTTGCTCGATCGCAAGCTTGATGCGTTACCCGACACGTTCCGGGTCGTCTTCGTCCTGCGTTGCGTCGAGGAGCTGAGCGTCGAGGAAACGGCACAGTGTCTCGGTATGCCGGAAGCGACCGTGCGTTCGCGTCATTTCCGGGCAAGGAACATGCTGCGCGAATCCCTTGCTCAGGAAGTCGATCTGGCCGAGCGTGACGTGTTCTCGTTCGACGGCGCACGTTGCGATCGGATCGTGGCCAGCGTGCTGGCGAGGCTCGATTCGCGCCGATAGACTCGCACGGCACACGTCGTGTGCTCAAGGAAACGGGGCGACGGCGAGCCTTCTCGACTGTCACTGCAGCACCTGCTGCAAGCCCTGCGGCAGCGGCGCGGTGTGCCGGCCATGCGCCGAGCGCCCATATCCGCATCTAATCGAATCTGACATACACGTGTCATCTTCGATTAGATGCGGATATCGTTGACGCGTTATCCCGAGCTGGTGCCCGGCTCCGATTTTTCGGTGAGCTGATTCATCAGTTGATGCAGACGAGCGCAAATTTTCGCGACATCCGGATCGATCTGGGGCGGGAATTCGCTGAGGCACGCCGGATACATGCGGACCCGGACATCAATACCGTTCTCACGAGACTGACACATCAACGCGGCGTACGGAAAGGCCAGTTGCCGCCTCAAGCGATTAGCACCATCCACAAGTCGAAGGGGCTGGAAACCCGAAGAGCGTTCTTGGTCCCCTGTGACGCCAACAACCTCGTTGCCAACGAGAAGAATCGGTGCCTGCTCTACGTTGCGCTGAGCCGGGCGTGCGAGCATCTGACACTCGTCGTTCCACGGTCCAATCCCTCACCTCTCCTCAAGCTATAAGGCGTCACGTCAACAGATCATCCAAACGGCAGGAATGCGGGTCTGCTCGTGCGCCCGTACGGATAAAAGAAGAGAACGATAGTCGGCCCCGCAGGGAACAACAGTTGTCGGAGCTCTCGTATTCCATGATCTCCAATACCTTCCAGGTGGCCGTCGGCGCCCGATGTCAATTTGACTTGGCGGAGCTGTCGTTACCCTGATTGCGACCTGGTTCGCGCGCTGTCGCCGACGGGCCCAGTGTCGCGAGAATCTTGTCGCGGCATACCGTCAGGATTTCGTCGGCCAGAGGAGAATCATCCGGGCACGCGCGCGACAACACAATGGCGCCGACCGCATGCGCCATGATGTCGAGGCAGTTGGCTCGGGCCTCCGCCGAGTCTGCACCGTCTGACGAATCACGTTCTTGGACTAACGCCGCCAGCAGTCTTTCGATGCCGTCCGCGAATGTGGCCCGGACCGCTTCGGGTTGACGCGCGGCATCCCCACCCAGCGCGGCCATCGTGCAGCCGGTTGCGCGCGAGTCGCGGTGCTCGCGCGCGAGATACAGTCGCACGAATTCCGATGCGTCCACCCCAGCCGACAGCGCAACGGTCTGCGCCATGCCGCAGGCCGCCGATTCCGCCATCAGATCGGCCTTTGAGCGGAAGTGCTTGTAGAAGCCGCCGTGGGTGAACCCAGCTGCGCCCATCAGATCCGCTACTCCGACCCCATCAAAACCGCGCTCCCTGAACAGCGTCGACGCTGTTTCAACAACGTGGGCCCGGTTGGCCTGGGCCTGTGCCTTGGTGACTTTCACTTTTCCTCTCCGTGGGCGCGTTCCTGTCTGATGGCCCGACTATACATTGATGTTGGTCGTCATCAAAGTCTTGACACTTTTGATTATGGTTATCATCATTAACCCATTCCCACCACCAGACGCTGGAACAACATGTCGGAGAAAACGCTTTTCGAGCCGTACGCCCTCGGTGGCCTGACGCTCGCCAATCGCATCGTCATGGCACCGCTGACCCGCAACCGTGCCGGCGCCGGGTTGGTGCCCAGCGAGCATGCCGCGACCTACTACGCCCAGCGTGCGTCGGCCGGCCTGATCATCACGGAGGCCACTCAGGTTTCGGCCCAGGCCCAGGGCTATCAGGACACTCCCGGCCTGTACACGCCCGAGCAGATCGCTGGCTGGCGGAAGGTCACGGACGCCGTACATGCCAAGGGTGGACGCATCTTCGTGCAGCTCTGGCATGTGGGCCGTGTCTCGCACACTGACCTGCAACCTGGCGGTACGGCGCCGGTCGCACCTTCCGCTATCCGCGCCGAGACGAAGACTTTCGTCAACAACGGATTTGCCGACGTGTCCGAACCACGCGCCCTGGAACTTGCCGAGCTGCCGGGCATCGTGAACGATTTTCGACAGGCTGCCGCCAACGCTATTGCCGCTGGTTTCGACGGAGTGGAAATTCACGGCGCCAACGGATATCTGCTGGAGCAGTTCATCAAGGACGGGGCCAACCATCGCACCGACGACTACGGCGGCTCGATCGAAAACCGTGCGCGCCTGCTGCTCGAGGTGGTCGCCGCAGTGGTCAAGGAAATCGGCGCCGAACGCACTGGCGTGCGCATCTCGCCCGTTTCGCCGGCCAACGGCATTTCCTGCAGCGATCCGCAAGCGCAGTACGACTACATCGCCGAACAGCTCAGCGCCCAGGGCGTCGTCTATCTGCACGTAGTCGAAGGTGCGACTGGCGGCCCACGCGATGTCGCCGCGTTCGACTATGACGCGCTGCACCGCCGTTTCAAGCAGACCTATCTAGCCAACAACGGCTACGACTTGGAATTCGCCACCACTCAACTCAATGAGGGCAGGGCCGACCTGTTCGCGTTCGGCCGTCCGTTTATCAGCAACCCGGACCTGGTCGAACGCCTGCAGCACGGCGCACCCCTGACGCAGCTCAACCCGGCGACGCTCTATGGCGGCGGCGCTGTGGGCTACATCGATTATCCGACGATCTCCGGCTAAAGCTCGTGCCCTTGACTGAGTCTCCGCCAGAAGAACCCTTGCAAAGGAAAGTACCCATGACCACGCTTCCGACAGTCCTCATCACCGGCGCCTCCAGCGGCATCGGCGCCACCTACGCCGAGCGCTTCGCTCGGCGTGGCCATGACCTCGTCCTTGTCGCCCGTGACAAGGCGCGACTGGATGCCTTGGCAACGCGCCTGCGTGAGGAAAGCGGTGTGGCCGTAGAAGTGCTGCAGGCCGACCTGACCCAGTCCACCGATCTGTCCGCGCTCGAGGCGCGTCTGCGCGATGACGATCGGATAGGAATTCTAATAAACAATGCCGGTGTGGCTCAGTCTGGCGGCTTCCTGCAGCAAACCTCTGAAAGCATCGAACGCCTGATCACGCTCAACACGACGGCGCTGACGAGGCTTGCAGCCGCGGTCGCTCCACGCTTTGTGCAGTCCGGTAATGGCTCGATCGTCAACATTGGCTCGGTGGTAGGTTTCGCGCCCGAGTTCGGCATGTCGATCTACGGCGCGACCAAGGCATTCGTGCTGTTCCTGTCGCAGGGCCTGAACCTCGAGTTGTCGCCCAAGGGCGTTTACGTGCAGGCGGTACTGCCGGCGGCGACCCGCACGGAGATCTGGGAGCGTGCCGGGGTCGACGTGAACACGCTTCCCGAAGTTATGGAAGTCGGAGAGCTGGTTGATGCGGCACTGATTGGGTTCGACCGTCGCGAACTGGTCACGATCCCGCCACTGCACGTAGCCGGACGATGGGACGCGCTGGATGGCGCTCGCCAGGGACTGATGTCGGACATTCGACAAGCACACGCGGCCGAGCGCTATCAGCTCAACGCCTGACTATTGCCGTTTCTGCCTTTGGCGAGCGTCAGGCTGTACCTGATCTGTAAGAAGCCGTTTTTTGCATCCCGACACTGCACCCTCTGGTTGTTTCAGGGGGCACCGTGGTCTGTAAAGCAATTGCAGCAAACGGCGGAGCGACGAATACCACGAGGACTTTGCGCCCCAAGTGTTGGCATTTCTAGCGCATTGAAGCTGCGAAGCTGCCTCAACAGGTGAAAACATGATTGACAACCATATCACTACACCCACGCGCTTCGTGGATGTCGAAGGTACTCGATTCGCCTACCGCCGCTGGGGTAACGCAGATTCTTCGCAGCCGCCGTTACTGTTCCTGCAGCACTTCCGTGGGGGCATGGACAACTGGGATCCACTGATGACGGATGGTCTTGCGCAAAGCCGCGAAGTCATTCTCTACAACGGTCGCGGCGTCGCTTCCTCCGGCGGGCAACCACGAACGCGCATTGAGGACATGGCCGATGACGCAGCGGCCTTCGTTCGCGCACTCGGCTTGCAGCAAATCGACGTTCTGGGCTTTTCGTTGGGAGGGTTTCAGGCGCTGGACCTGACTTGGCGCCATCCCGAGCTCGTGCGGAAGCTGATGCTGCTGGGTACCGGGCCGCGCGGGGGAAATCCCGAAATGGAGCAGCGCGTGTTGACGACAGCGGTCAATCCGGTCCCTGCGTTCGAAGACTTCCTCTATCTGTTCTTCGGCCGATCAGCAGAGGCTGAGCAGGCAGCAAGGGCGTTCTGGGAGCGGCGTCATATGCGAGCCGACCAAGATCCGCCACCGTCCGATCGTTTGCGGGACTGGCAGCGACTCCTCGATTCACGCTCACCTTTACTAGTGCCGCCAAAGGCTTCGAGATTCTGTCGGACAAGGATGCCCAAGCGGCTTTCCTCAGGGGGGTGAGCAGTAAAGACCTGACCATCAGCGGCGACTTCCGGGAAGTGTTGTGGTTCCAGGGCCTTACGGCGTTCCTGCAGCCTCCGAAAGTCGTCTTGCCTTACGACCGCACCGTCTTCTGAGTTGCCATGAAACCCGATCTGCTTAACCAGCCGCTGCGCCTGCCCAATGGCAGCGCTCTGCGCAACCGGCTCGCCAAGGCCGCCATGAGTGAGACTCTGGGCACCTACGATAATCGCCCAACACCGGACCTGGTGCAGTTGTACCGACGCTGGGCTGCCTCGGGGCTCGGACTGATCATGACAGGCAACGTAATGATCGACCGCCGCGCCTTGGGCGAGCCTGGGAATGTCGTGATCGAAGACGAAGCAGACTTGCCCGTGCTGCGGCAGTGGGCGGAGGCTGCAACCGCGCAAGGGGTGTCGATCTGGGTGCAGCTTAACCATCCCGGAAAGCAGTCGACCAAGGGTTTGAACGCCTTCAACCTGGCGCCCTCTACGGTTCCTTTCCGCGAGGACATGGCAGCATTCTTCGAGACACCGCGCGAAGCGACCACGTCCGAGATTCAAGAAATCATCGAACGCTTCGGGCGCAGTGCGGCTATTTGCAAGAAGGCTGGGTTCAGTGGCGTAGAGATCCATGGAGCACATGGTTATCTGATTAGCCAATTTCTTTCTCCGCACCATAACCGCCGCAGCGACGAATGGGGCGGCAGTCCCGAGAAGCGGCGCCGGTTCGTACTGGCCGTATATGCGGAAATCCGCCGGCAGGTCGGTCCAGACTTCCCGGTCGGCATCAAGCTCAATTCGGCCGACTTCCAGCGTGGTGGTCTTACGGAAGAAGAGTCGATCGAGACAATCCGCGCGTTGACCGACGCGGGCATCGACCTAATCGAGATTTCTGGCGGTACCTATGAGGCGCCGGCCATGAGCGGGGCGATGCGAGAACCGAAGAAGGAATCCACCGCGGTCCGAGAAGCCTACTTCCTTGAATTTTCCCAGAAGGTGCGGGCAGCAGTCAAAGTGCCACTGATGGTGACCGGTGGTTTCCGAACGGCTGCCGGCATGAATGCGGCGCTGCACTCCAGCGCGCTGGATGTGGTGGGCTTGGCGCGTCTGCTCGCGATCGATCCTGATGCCCCCGTCGCGTTGCTTCAAGGGCGCGACAGCCTGCAGCAGGTGCACCCAATCAGTACCGGCCTCAAGACTGTCGATCGCATCGGAATCATGGAGGTGCTGTGGTACACGCGCCAGCTCAAGCGCATTGCGAGGGGTAGAGAACCGCGCCCCGACGAGAGCGGGCTTGCGGCATTCTTGAAGTCTGCATTCAGCAGCGGCTGGGGAACGTTTCGCACGCGTCGTTTGCGGGCGCGCAGTTGAGCGCCGAGGCGCTTGCGATTAGAAACTCATCGCTGATGAACGTCCTATGAAACGATCCGCCGCCCGATCAAAGGAAGCCACGCACGAGCGCATTGTCGACGCTGGCGCGCGCGTGATCCGCCGCAGCGGGTATGACGGCGTCGCCATTGGCGACATCATGAAGCACGCGGGCCTCACCCACGGTGGGTTTTACGGACATTTCGCTTCGAGAGAGGCAATGCTGGTCGAGTTGGCGGATCGGGCAGGCGCCGATGCCATCGCCACCTTTTTGCGCTGTACGGCCGCAGCGCCCGCCGAGCATTCCCTGCGGGCGCTCCTACGAGCTTATCTGTCCAAGGAGCACGTGAAAAACCCGGAGGTCGGTTGCCCAATCGCCGCCCTGGGAACGGAAATGCCGCGTCAGGCGCCGGCTGTACGACGCGCAATTACGCGCCGCATCAAAGAAATGATCGAAGTCGTCTCCCGCCAATCGGCCGATTGGGGTGAGCCCGATGCGCACAAGCGTGCCCTGGCGACCACAGCGACGATGATTGGGGCCGTGATCCTGGCGCGCGCTGTCGACGAAGAGCCGTTGTCCGAATCGATGCTTGAAGCAGCACTCGAGCATCTTGCTTGCGGCGCGGATTAAAGTCCGACCGTTTTTTTTACCCGTCAGCATGATGCTCGACATATGAAAGTAGAACCCAAGGAGTCAATGATGAAGAGCATCAACCCAGACACCCAATCGGACCCGTCGTTTGCTCGAGCACCGAACAACTTCGTCAAGGCGGCTGGCACTACCTTCGCCTACCGCGAACTCGGTCCGCACGGCGGAATTCCTTTAGTTTTTTTGAACCATTGGGGAGCCGTTCTGGATAACTTCGACCCGCGCATCGTCGACGGCTTGGCTCACAAGCGTCGCGTTATCACCATCGACTATCGAGGAATTGGCTTATCCGGCGGTATCGCGCCGGTGACCGTGGACGAGATGGCGCGCGACACCATCGCGGTGATTCGCGCAATGGGTTTTGATCGAGTCGACCTGCTTGGCTTCTCGCTCGGCGGATTCGTGGCGCAGGACGTGGCTCTCAAGGCGCCCGGCCTGGTGCGCAAGCTCATCCTCACTGGCACGGGTCCCGCCGGCGGTCACGGCATCGATCGTGTGGGTGCCGTGTCCTGGCCACTGATGCTCAAAGGCCTGCTAACGCTGCGCGATCCAAAGGCCTATCTGTTCTTCACCTCCACAACCAATGGCCGGCGGGCAGCAAGCGCCTTCTTGAAACGGTTGAAGGAACGTAAGACTGGCCGTGACAAGGGGCCTACACCTCGCGCCTTCCTTCATCAACTCAAGGCGATCAAGGCTTGGGGCCAGCAGGCGCCACAAGACCTCACCAACCTGCCCATCCCTGTCCTGATCGCCAATGGGGATAACGACATTATGGTACCCACCGCTTTGAGCCACGATATGGCCCGCCGCATCCCCCATGCACAACTCGTCATTTATCAGGACGCGGGCCATGGTGGAATTTTCCAGCATTACACCAACTTCGTACCTACGGCACTGGAGTTCCTATCGCAATGAATACTCTGTGGAGCAGCCACGTATGAAGCTTCTCGCGAACCCCAGCAGAGCGCGCATGATTCTCGACCAAAATTCGTCGACGACGCGCTTTGCCGAAAGCATCACCGAAATTTGGAGAAAGAAATGAAATCAGTCCGATTTCATAAGACCGGAGGCCCTGAAACCCTGGTGTATGAGGATGTGCCAGATCCCTCACTCGCCGACGACGAAGTTCTCATTCGCGTCGAAGCGGCTGGATAGTACCCCAGCCGTGGGCGTGAGCGCGGCTCAGTTCAGCGCCTTCACAATACAACGCAACATCGGAGTAAGAGCAACATGAAAGCACTCACATTCAAACGCTATGGCAAATCACCCGAGATTGGGTTCGCCGAAGTTCCGCGCCCCACACTAAAGCCCGACGAACTGCTGGTCGAGGTTCACGCCGCGGGGGTGAACCCGATCGATAACATGATTCCGACGGGGATTTTCAAACCCGTATTGAAGTTCCAACTGCCCGCGACTATGGGTAGCGACCTCGCTGGCATTGTGATCGATGTTGGCAGCCGTGTAACTCGCTTCAAGAAAGGCGACGCAATCTTTGCAAGTCTGTTCGACCTTGGAAGAGGATCTATCGCCGAATTCGCCGTTGTACCGGAGAGTGCAGCAGCCCCAAAACCGGTTAATCTCGACTTCGTGCAGCCCGCCTCAGTTCCAATGGTCGCACTCACTTCCTGGCAAGCGCTGAAGGAACGTGCCAATCTTCACGCGGGTCAGAAGGTGTTCATTCCTGCAGGATCTGGCGGTATTGGCACGTTTGCGATCCAATTGGCCAAGTATTTCGGTGCTAAAGTAGGGACCAACACCAGTACGGGTAATATCCCATTGGTTACAAGCCTGGGCGCGGACGAGGTAGTCGACTACAAGAAGCAAGAGTTCGAGAAAGTGCTGCGCGGCTACGATGTGGTGATTGGCACGATCAGGGGTGATGCGATTGAAAAGTCGATAGGAATCCTGAGTCAAGGAGGCAAGATCGTCTCTCTTATCGGGCCGCTGGACGCAGCGTTCGCCCGTGCTCGCGGGCTGAACTTCGTCCTGAGGTTCGTATTTGGCCTAATGAGTCGCAAGATCATGCGTCTCGCGAGAACGCGGGACGTCACCTACTCATTTCTCTTCGTACGCCCCGACGGTGCTCAACTTGCCGAGATTGGCAAACTGCTCAAGTCAGAACGCATCCATCCGGTGATTGACAAGGTATTTCCGTTTGAACAGGCAAAGGAAGCGCTTGAGTACCTAGCGCAAGGACGCGCCAAGGGTAAGGTCGTGGTCAAGATCAAGTAAGGTACCTAAGGGTTGAGTGTTGAGGCGTGCCGAGCTCGGGAATGATGTATGACTCTCAATACGCCTGCCCCTGGGCGAGTTGGCGTCAGGCGTTCGCAACGCCGAGCGTCGGGACGACTTCATTTCGCGGCACGTATGACGACATTTTCCCCTTCGGCGTCGGCTTCGGCCGGCGAAGTGACCTCCTTCTTTTGCAAACGATGACGATTTTGCGTTGGTCGATGCTCTCGAAGGGGCGTCTAACGCTGATACTGGGGAACCGAGCCACAACCTGTTCGTTGTGGAAGTGCCCACCAGATCAAAGACTTAGACGATCTAGCAGTTGGTTGTATTCAGATACAACGATTGTGACCGGCCGCCGCTACTTCGGGCGGCGGATCATCGGTGTGCTCCCAGCACGCCGCACGTCTGATGGTAAAGAATCGCTGGGGCCGCATAATCAATATCGCCTCGGTGGCGGGCATGCGAGCGGTCGGTAAAGGCCGCACGGCATACGGCACCTCGAAAGGGGCCGTTATTGCTTTAACCCGCCAGATGGCAGTGGAGCTCTGCGATTACGGCATTACAGCTAACGCAATCGCGCCAGGCCCAGTCGATACGCCTATGACCAAGGCGCTGCATAGTGAAGAGTTCCGCGCCGAATATTCAAATGCGATTCCTATGAAGCGCTACGGCACGACGTCGGAAATCGCTGCGGCGGTGTGCTATCTGGCGTCGGAGGAGGCGGGGTATACGAACGGAATTGTGCTTCCGGTGGACGGCGGATTCCTTGCGTGGGGAGCGGGTGCGGTTTGAACGGGACATGACGACGCTGGCTCGAAGCGCGTCAGAACAATCTGCTGGTTGTGACGTGGTTGTCGCTCGCCAATCGCCTTCAGCCGTCTCCGATATCAAGGCTCTGTGAATAATTTGCCCACCGAACGAATGCTCGATGACGATCATTCGACAATCGTCTTTCCGAGCACGCGAGGCGGTGGCATCTTTTAGCCGTGGTTCCCGAGAAGAACCTTTGTTAGCTTCCGGCTGCGGCTATAAGGTCTCGGGATGGATTTGTAACGGAGGGGCGCGTTCCAATAGAGCACGTGAGGCGATGGGGACGCGTCCTACATTTTCTCGGCCAGCACAGCCTTTTGCCGTCGCAAGTGCGCTAGAAAATGGGCCTGATAATCTACAGAAACGGCGCCGATCACACTAGCTCTTCCTCGGAGATTTCTACGCCAGGTGTTGACTTTGGGAACGTCCGCGAAAATTGACGCGACACCATCTATCTCTAAGGTGTCGAAGTAGCGAAAGATGGGGGCAAAGACCGCGTCTACCATGCCAAAGGCCTCACCGTCGAAGTACGGACCGAAGCCTAGGACGTTTTCGAGTTGGACCAGCCGTTCTTTGAACGACGTGGCTTTTACTTCGGCGCTGGCATGGTCCTTGGCGTTCAAGTACCCCCACGCCTCGCCCAGGGTCGCAGAGCCAAATTCAATCCAGGCTCGATGCTTGGCGCGTGCCAATGGATTGGCCGGGTAGAGATGTGGGCCGGGTTGCGTTTCGTCCAGATATTCGCAAATCGCCATACTTTCAAACAAGATCTCTTCTTCGCCGTCGGGCTGCTGGATTTGGAGCAAAGGGACCTTGGCAGTCGGTGACAGTGCCAAAAACCAAGCCGGCTTGGCGTTGAGATCCACGTTGATACGCTCGAACGGTAAGCGCTCGACACGTACCGTCTGTTCATGAGGGCGCGGCACCGGCAATCTGATTCCCATCAGATGTAATGGGAATCAGATTGATGAA